>CAMDOJ010000004.1 GCA_945903555.1 Chthoniobacter flavus | reverse complement strand
GCGATTGATGAGGCTCACTGCATTTCCGAATGGGGGCATGATTTTCGTCCGGAATACCGCCAGATCTCGCGCCTGCGAACTCTTCTTTCGGACGTCCCGCTTATGGCGCTTACGGCAACGGCCACGGAAAGGGTCAGGGAGGACATAGTCAATCATCTTAAGCTGAAAGACCCGAAGGTCTTCGTTGCGAGCTTCAATCGCCCGAATCTCTCCTATCGTGTGCTGCCGAAGGATCAACCGGTTAAGCAAATCATCGACTTCATTCGAGCGCGGCCTATGGATAGCGGGATTGTCTATTGCGCGACAAGGGCTGCGGTTGACCGAGTCTCCGCGAGCCTCAGTGACCGTGGGTTTTCCGCGCTTCCCTATCATGCAGGACTCACCGCCAAGGAGCGTGAACTCAATCAGGAACTCTTCATTCGTGACGAGACTCGGATCATGTGCGCGACGATTGCTTTTGGAATGGGCATCAATAAACCGAATGTCCGTTGGGTCATCCATCACGACCTTCCGAAAAATATCGAAGGGTATTATCAGGAAACGGGGCGTGCCGGCAGGGATGGCTTGCCAGGGGATTGCATTCTCCTCTTCAGTGCTGGTGATGCGGCGAAGCAAACGCACTTCATCGATGAGATGTCTAACCCAAAGGAGAAGCAGATTGCCCGCGATCAACTCAATCTCATGCTCCGCTATGCGGAGTGTCCGACGTGCAGGCGGCGTGAGTTGTTGAACTACTTTGCCGAGAATTATTCGGTGCCGAATTGTGCGGCGTGCGATAACTGCATTCAGCCCCGTGAGACCTACGATGCCACCATGCATGCCCAGAAGCTCCTCTCCTGTGCCTATCGGGTTCGGCAGGTCGGCCGCTTCGGTGTGGGGCTGAATCACCTCATCGAAATCCTCACTGGCGCGGACACGGAAAAAATCCGTCGCTGGGGGCACGACCGACTCACTACCTATGGGATTGGCAAGGAATTGAGCCGCCCTGAGTGGAGTGCTATCGGGCGGGAGTTGCTGCGAGCCGGGCTTCTGGCACAGGATACCGGTCAGTTTCCTACGATTTCACTCAGCCTCGAAGGCTTGGATGCCCTGAGAAGCCGAAGGGTCATTACGCTCAAGAAGACGATGGTAGTGAAAAAGGTGGATGCTCCCCGTGCGGGTGAAATCGCGTGTGACGAAACGCTCTTTGATCGCCTGCGCCGACTCCGTAAAAAGCTCGCCGATGAGCGCGCTGTGCCGGCTTACGTGATTTTCGGTGACAATACACTTCGCCACATGGCGAGGGAATACCCAACGAAGGTCGCTGACCTTCGTTTCATCGAAGGAATCAGCGAGAAAAAGCAGTCCGAATTTGGCGATGCCTTTGTTGCAGAGGTGACCAGTTATCTCAAAACCTACCCGAAGGTGAAGTTCACATAAAAAAACAAGCCAAGGCCCGTCATTCGATCGAGCCTTGGCTGAGTTCTTCAGCTATTAGAAATGAATCGCGTGGCCCTGTGAGGCATGCGCGGCTTCATGGATCGCCTCGCTGAGCGTTGGATGGGCATGAATGGTGGCTATGAGTTCCTCGTAGGTCGCCTCCATCGTGATGGCGAGTCCGAGTTCGGCAATCATCTCGGTGGCATCCGCGCCGATGATGTGGGCGCCAAGGATTTCACCATGCTTCTCGCCGACGAGGAGTTTGACGAAGCCTTCGACCTCGCCGACTGCCTGGGCTTTGCCGCTGGCCAAGAATGGGAATTTGCCAATTTTGAATTTGAGGCCTTTTTCAGTCGCGGCGCGTTCCGTGAGTCCGACGCTGGCGACTTGCGGTTGGCAATACGTGCAGCCAGGGAATACCGACACCTTCTTAGGCTTGGATCCTGTAAACATTCCTTCGACGGTTTGCATCGCTTCGAAGCTGGCAACGTGAGCGAGCCAAGGTGGCCCAATGATATCGCCCGCGCCATAAACGCCCTTCACATTCGTCTCATAATTTTCATTGGTCTTGAGGTAGCCCTTGGCGTCGGTCTCAAAATTCATCCCGGTTGGCATGAGTGGCGAAACGCCGATCGCGACCAACGCGATGTCGGCTTCGATCGTCTCGGTGGTTTTTCCGGTGACAGTGAGGCGCACTCCCTTGTTGGTGGTTTCGGCTTTATCGACCTTTGTGTTTGTAAGGAACTTAATCCCTTGCTTGGCGAGGGATTTTTCGAGTGTCTGGCTGACCTCGGTATCTTCGACAGGAAGAATATGCGGTTGCATTTCGACCACGGTCACCTTGGTCCCGAAGGCATTGAAAAAATACGCAAACTCGATTCCGATGGCGCCAGCTCCGATGATGATGATTTCCTTGGGTTGATTTTCCAAAGCCATCGCTTGGCGGCTACCGATCACACTTTTACCATTGAAGGGGAAGCCTGGCATCTCGCGGGTCACCACGCCCGTCGCAATGAGAATCTTGGCGGCCTTATGCTCGGCTTTTTTGCCGTCTTTGTCCGTCACCTCGACGACTCCAGACTTAGGAATGGTGGCTTCGCCACGGAGATAATCCACTTTGTTTTTCTTAAATAGCATTTCGATCCCGCCCGCCAGTCGGTCTGCCACCTTGCGGCTGCGGCCGATCACTTTGTCCCACTCGTAAGTCAAGCCTTCCACTTTGAGACCAAAGTCGCCCGCGTGGTTTTTGATCATCTGGTAAACCTCGGCGTTTTTGAGAAGGGACTTCGTCGGAATGCAGCCCCAGTTCAAACAAGTGCCGCCCGCGCGATCCATCTCGATACAGGCCACTTTTTTGCCCAGTTGCCCCGCCCGAATCGCTGCGACGTAGCCTGCCGGTCCGCCGCCCACCACTATTAAATCGTAATCAGCCATAGTTTTTTTATGAATCATAAATCTTGCTGTGCTTTTTCGCTTCATGCAATTCATTCATTTTTTTGAAATGCAATTGACTTGCAGTAAATGTCGCTATTAAAATAATTTATTCATGAGTCCACTTTTTTCAGTTTTGATTTTTATCGGGCTTGCGCCATGGGTCTCTGCGGAGCCGATCAAGGTGGCCTCGCTCAGTACGGTGCTATCCGATATCGCTCGGAATGTCGGGGGCGATCGGGTGGAGGTAAGCGAGATTATCAAGCCTGGGAGCGATCCGCACCTTTACGAACCCACGCCGGGCGACATCAAAAAGATATCAAGTGTGCAGATTGTATTGGCGAGCGGGTTGGGATTTGAGCCGTACTTGGACAAGCTCCGCTCGAGTGTCGAAAAAAGTGGGGTTGAATTCGTGGTAGCGGGATCTGCGGTGAAGCCGATCGCTTGCGCGGAAGAGGATCATCACGACCACAGTCATTCGCACGATGCGGCAGATCCCCATTGGTGGCATAGCATCGCGAATGTTGAGGCCGTCACGCTTCAGCTTCGAGATGCATTCATTGCAGTGGACCCGGATGGACGCTCGGACTTTCAGGCGAACGCGAGGGCATTCGAGGATAAGCTCAAAGTCTTGGCGAAATGGACCCGCCTGCAACTGGCCGTCTTGCCCAAAAGCCAAAGGATTCTCGTGACGTCCCACGATGCTCTTGGCTACTTCGCGAGGGACTATGGCTTTCAGGTTCTCCCCGTGCAGGGGATATCCACATCCGACCAGCCGTCATCACAGAAAGTGCGGAACCTCATTCAAGAAATCAAATCCCTTGGAGTGAAAGCCATCTTTGCTGAAAATATCGAAAACCCAAAGGTTCTTCAGCAAATCACGGTTGAAACCGGCGCGAATCTCGGCGGTACGCTTTACGCCGATGGGCTTGGGATAGGCGATGCGGGAACTTATATTGGAATGATGCGAAGCAATGTCACAACGATCGTCGAAGCGCTTCAGTAAATCATGAGAGGCCATCCGATATTGAGGTTAGTTGTTCTGATCTGTTTCCTCGCGATCGCAGGCATCCCAGTTTATCTCATCACTCGGGATCGGCCAGTCGGTGTGCTGTCGAGCGGGAAATTGCCCTCAAAAAAAATCGTCTCCTATGAAATCACGATGACCTCGTCGACGCCCGCGCACCTTGCTCTGGCTGCCGTCGGGCAAAAGCCGGTTGAATCTTCATCAGAGACGGAGTCGCTGATCGCCACCTACTCGATGGATGCCGTCAAACCCGAGGATCTCGTAGTGAAGGCTCGGTTTGTATCGCCACAAAAAAATGCAGCACTTCGAATCCAAGTTCAGGTGGCGGGCAAAATGATCAAGGATGCAACCCTGTGGGGCAGCGAATCCATCGAGGACGTTATTTCCATCCCATGAGTCATCAACTCACTCTCGAAGACGTCACCGTCAGCTACAATCGGATTCCTGCAGTGCATCATCTCAGCGCGGTATTCCATTGCGGATCCTGCATCGCGTTGCTGGGACCGAATGGGGCAGGCAAGACGACTTTGCTGAAAGCGATCGCTGGCCTTCTTCCGATTGAGACCGGACGAATTGAATTTTGCGGGCATGAGTTGGATGGTCCTGCCTCACGCACCATTGCCTATGTGCCGCAACGTGAGGCGGTGGACTGGGATTTTCCAGTGACTGTCCGCGGACTCGTCGAGATGGGGAGGTATCCCTCCTTGGGAAAATGGAGGAAATTTTCTGCACAGGATGCCGCCGCAGTCGCTGAAGCATTGGATATCTGCGATCTGGCCGACTTAGCCGACAGGCAAATATCAGCTCTCTCCGGGGGGCAGCAACAGCGCGCATTTCTCGCTCGAGCTTGGGCTCAGCAGGCGCACATCTACCTTCTCGACGAACCCTTCACCGGCCTCGATCGCAACGCGGCGGAAGCCTTTGCTGCCGCGATGCGTCGACTTCGTGATGCGGGAAAGTTGGTGATAGCTTCCCATCACGACCTCAAAAGTGTGGAGGCTCTCTTTGATCACATTCTCCTGATCAATGGCGAGGCTGTTGCCTGTGGTCCGACAGCGGAAGCCTTCACCAAAGAAAACCTCGACCGCGCTTATACCGTGCACGTTTTTAGCGGCCATCACCACGATCACGAATGAACTGGATACTCGAACCCTTCCAATACGAATTCATGCAGCGGGCACTCTTAGCCTGTGTGTTGATTGGCTTCACGAATGGCTTTCTTGGGGCTTTTGTGGTCATTAGGCGCTTGGCTCTCATGGCCGATGCGCTTTCGCACTCACTCCTGCCTGGCCTCGCTGTATCGGCTATTTTAGTCGGTCTCTCGCCGGCGGGTTTACTTCTAGGTGGTCTGTTTGCCGCCATTTTTGTCGCTTTGGGTGGGCACCTTATTTCAAGAAGTTCGCGGGTGAAGGAAGAGACGGCCATTGCCGCCCTTTACATCATCGCCTTCGCCATCGGCATCGCACTTATCAAATATGCCGGTGTGAAAGTGAGTTTGGATCATTTCCTTTTTGGCAACATCCTTGGGGTGGGGGATAGCGATCTTTGGACGAGTTATGGGATCACCTGTGTCGCGCTGATCCTGCTTGTGATTTTTCAGCGTCCACTTTTACTCGCGATATTCGAGGCCTCGGTTGCTCGGAGTCAGGGGATTCCAGTTGGGGGGCTTTTGGGGATGCTCATTCTGCTTATTGTTTTAGCCATGGTGTCCTCGCTTCAAGCTGTGGGCGTGCTTTTGTCTCTCGGTTTGCTGATCTTGCCTGCGGCCACCATTTACTTATTAAGTGACTCCTTCGATATCATGCTTTGGGGCGGTGGGGCGCTGGGGACGTTCGGCGCAGTGGTCGGATTGCTATTCTCGTTTTGGGCAAACATCCCATCCGGTCCGGCCATTGTATTGATTCTCGGAGCGTTATTCCTTCTGGCTTATTTTTTCAGTCCGAAATACGGCATATTTTCGCGCTATTTCAGGCGGCGGCATCTACACGAAGAATCCCTCGAAAGGTGGAAAAAATAACTTCAAACGTGCAGTCCGAGATTCGCGAAGCGGCGTTATTCGATCTCTTCGCCAGCGGTGAGGACCTCGTCTAGGAGGGTTTCAAACTCATCTAGGCCGGTGCTGGGGATGATCACCGAATTCCGTCGTCCGTGCGCCTCTTCGGTGATTTTGAGAAATCTACCCCGGTCATTTTCGCGCAACTCAATAATAACGTGTTTGCGCTCGATCTGCAATTCTCGCGAGGCTAGGGTATTTTCCATATCAAAGGGATGAATAATTATCGGGTTGATTTGATAACGGCAAACAAAATTGCCTCAGATGCGGTGCGTATCACTATATGCCCACTCTTACTTTCCTTTCCCTAGAAGGTAATCGGGATTCAGTTTCTTGAGCGCCGTGGGGATGAACAGACCATCTTTGCGAATCAGTTTTCCGTCGAACCACACCTCGCCGCCACCGCATTCGGGGCGTTGAATGCAGACCATATCCCAGTGGATGTGGCTTGTATTCCCGTTTCCAGCCGTCTTGTAGGCCTGTCCGGGCGTAAAGTGAAACGACCCCGCGATTTTTTCATCGAACAGGATATCGCGCATCGGGTGGAGGATGTGGGGGTTGAACCCGAGTGCAAATTCTCCGATGTAGCGGGCGCCTTCATCGCTATCCAAAATCCGGTTGAGCGCAGAGGTGTTGTTCGACGTGGCATTCACGATCTTACCGGCCGAGAATTCCAAGCGGACGCCATCAAAAGCCTGGCCTTGATAAATGCTAGGCACATTGAAGGTCACGAAGCCCTCGACGCTTTTCTTCACGGGACAGGAAAAAACTTCACCATCCGGAATGTTGCGGTCGCCGCCGCAAGTCACAGAGCCGATCCCCTTGATGGAAAAATGAAGGTCTGTGCCGGGGCCTTTGAGATGAACTTTGTCGGTGCTATCCATCAGCGTTTTGAGCGCTGCCATCCCTGGGGCCATTCGGCTATAATCGAGCGTGCAAACTTTGAAGTAGAAGTCCTCGAATGCCGGTGTGCTCATCTGCGCTTGTTGCGCCATGGCGGGCGTGGGCCAGCGAAGCACGACCCACTTGGTCTTATTGATTCGCCAATCCATCACCGGGCGCATCGCTCCGGAGATCAGTCGCATTTTTTCGTCCGGCACATCGCTCAATTCCGTGATGTTGTGGCTGCCTCTCACCGCGATGTAGGCGTCCATCTTTTTCATCCGTGCTAATTCCACACTGCTCGCGATCGTCAGTTGAGCTTTCTCTGCACCCAACGCGATTTCGCGGGAGACGCGGGCGTGATGTATTTGAACGAAGGGAATGGCGCCGCGGGCCCTAGTAGCCTGAATAAGCGAAATCGCCATTTCGTCTGGGGCATCAAAGATGTCGATGAGAACTTTTTCTCCAGATTTTAGTTTCGTCGAGTGGCTCGTGAGAACGTCTGCCAGTTTGTCCAAACGGGGATCATGCATAAAATTAGCGTCCAATTTTTTCTGTAAATTCGCCCAAACGGCGAGCGGCATACGCAGAAAGCGCTGGCCGAATGAAGGGGAATACCATTTTGAAAATGCCAAATGCCGTCATCAGCCAGTGCTGGCGATCTTTGGCGGTTGGTATGGTCTTCTCGGTAGGAGTACCATCAATTAGCGGAGTGTTTTTGGTCGGCTTTTTCGTCTTAGGCCTAGAAAAAATATAGCCAAGAGCAGCAGCGCCTCCCAGCCACGCAAAGGGACGGGATGTTACAGAGCGTCTGAGTTTGCCGAGAATATTAAACTCTTCGGCGATGGCGGCGGTGTCGCTCGCAATGGCCAAACGACTGCGGCGCAGTTCCTCGAGAATGGCTTCCTTATTACTCATGACGGGGAGCGTTCTTCTGAAGCTCTTTCAGATCGCGCGTGATCTCTCTGCGGGTGATGGTGAATAGCGGACTGCGGCTGTAATCTCGCACATGCTTGGCGCAAAGGATAGCAGCCAAACCGTGAATAATCGTGAGCGCTGAAAAAACAGCCAACAATGAAATGCCTAGAATCTGAGCCGCCAAAAATACAACAACGAACACTAAGAGGATGTATCCCAAGGCGGCAAAAAAGAAGGCCGCGGCCAGCATCACCAGCAAGCGGGTGTAGAGCGCAAGGGCTTCGCGGGATTCTTCCCCAGCCAAGGCTAAAATTGCCTGCAAATACCGGCCCGAAGATCCGATGAGACTCAGGATTTCCGCCATGAGTCCACGAGGAACCGTGGACCGGCCATCAAGCTCCGGTTTTGAAGCGCTCATGGTGCGTTTTTCGACCCAATCAACGACGGATGATGATCCCTAGCAGGAAGCCAACGCCAAGAGCGATCCCGACAGACTGGAGGGGGTTTTCACGAATGTAAGCCTCGGCTTCGGTTTGGTAGGTCTGTGCGTAGTCAGTGGCATCATCGAACAAATGGTTCGCTCGATATCGCAAGTCTTCGGTTTTTACGCGCGCTTGGTCACGAAGGTCTTGGTAGGTCGAACTCGCTGCTTCGCCTAAGTCTTTCGCGGCGGCACCAAGATGGCCACGGCTGGCTTCAAAAGCCTCTTTGGCTTGGGCTTTGACGGTTTCACCAACCACTCTGCCGGCGCTTGCTGCCGCATCAAGAGCTTTTTTGGCGTGTTCTGTGCTGCTTTCGAGTTTTTGCACCGCTGTATGGGATTCGGTTGTGTCAGGCATAATATTATTGGTGGGTTACACTTTTCATTTTGACATGAAATTCAACCTTGGCAAGCGTCAACGCAGTCGGAATGATGAGGGTTATGACTAATGCAACTGCCTTCGCTCCCGGCCGCGTTGAGATCCTCGGGAATCATACAGATTACAATGGAGGCGTTGTCCTCTCGGCTGCTTTGCAACTTGGCGTGACCGCCACAGGTTGCCGCCTTGCCAATGGTGAGGTTCAACTCGGTAGCGGGGATATGGGTGGTATGGTGACATTGAATCGAACTGAGGGATTGAAACCCCGCCGCGATTGGACGGACTATCCACTCGGCGTTGCGGAAATGCTGGCACTCGCGGGCGCAGAAGTGGGTGGATTTGCGGTGCAGTTTGAAACCACGCTCCCAAGTGGCGCGGGCCTATCCAGTTCGGCTGCGCTGGAGGTGGCAACGGCGGTTTTTCTTTCACGCCTCTATCCTTTATCTCTCTCTCGAATGGATATCGCCAAGCTTTGCCGCCGTGCGGAAAATGAATTTGTGGGAGTGAATTGCGGTCTCCTCGACCAAGCCTCGTCGGTTTTTGGGCGGAAGGATCATCTGGTTTATCTGGATTGTCGCGCGGAGTTGGTGGAGGAGATTCCCTTTCCCTCCCAACTTGGGCTGCTCATCATTAATTCTTCAGTCAAACATGCGCTCATTGGTGGAGAATATAACGAGCGGCGCGAACAGTGCTTCGCTGCTGCTGCGGCAATGGGCGTTGAGGCCCTTCGCGATACGACCAGCGCGGCTCTGGAGGCGGCTGATCTTCCCGCTTTGGTGAAGCGTCGCGCCCGTCACGTGGTGGGTGAAAATGAGCGTGTTTTCGAGGCGATTGAGGCTCTTCGGGCTGGTCGTGGAGAGAGACTCGGTCAATTGATGACGGCTTCTCACCGCAGTTCGATGGAGAATTTTGAAAACAGCACGCCGGAACTGGATTTGCTCGTTGAACTTGCCAACCAACAAAAAGGCTGTCTCGGTGCGCGTCTTACTGGTGGTGGGTTCGGTGGCGCAATAGTTGCTCTAGTGGAGCAAGATGCGATTGAAGGCATTCTGAATAATGTCAAATCCGCTTACGACGCCCAAACCGGATACTCGGCTACAGGCTACCGTTGCCGCGCGGGTGCTGGCGCTCTGCCTCCCGATCACGACAAAGCCTGATTTCACCTGATTCTCGACATAAGAGGCGAATTCACATAGTCTCCCGACAATGCAAAGCCGGTTGACAGATATCGCCAGTCAGATTCTCGCCTCCTACGAATTGGTGGGAGGGTTGAATAATACGGATGGACACAACCTGCCCTCCAAGCGTGCTCTGGCGGGCCTCTGCGAGCAATTACTGCAATTTCTTTTTCCCGGATTTCACGACGAGCGACCGATTCATAAAAGCGAGCTCGCTGACATTACGGGGACGCGTCTCCAAGCTCTCGCCGACCAACTCGAGGATCAAATTTTCAAAAGCCTCCGAATTTCCGATCCTGATTGCCCCAATTCCCGCGCCCGCGAGCTCTTGATGCAGTTTTTGGAAGCTCTTCCGGGCGTTCGGGAGTTGCTGCGCACCGATATTATTGCGGCCTATGAGGGCGATCCGGCGGCTGTGAGTAATGAGGAAATCATTCTCTCTTATCCTTTTCTGGAAGCTGTCGCGATTCAGCGATGCGCCCATTTGCTCTACTTAGAAAAAATCCCGCTTCTACCTCGGATGATGACCGAGTGGGCCCACGCGTGCACTGGAATCGACATTCATCCTGGAGCCGAAATCGGGGCATATTTTTTCATCGACCACGGCACGGGCGTCGTTATTGGCGAGACCTGCCGTATCGGTCGGCGTGTGAAGCTTTACCACGGCGTGACCCTCGGCGCCCGCAGCTTTGCCAAGGACGAGTCCGGTTCGATCGTGAAAGGCGGGAAGCGTCATCCTGAGGTCGGAGATCATGTGACAATCTATCCGAATTCCACCATCCTTGGCGGCGGAACGGTGATTGGTAGCGGAACCACCATCGGTGCGAACGTTTTTCTTATGCAAAGCGTGCCGTCGGATTCACTCGTAGTTTACGAAGAGAAACAATTGCGTATTCTTGATAAGAATCGCTTGGTCGGTTCCACGGAAATCGAATGGTTTATCTAGACTACAACGCCACCACGCCACTCGCCCCTGAGGCGAGGGATGCCATGTTGCCGTTTTTGGACGGCGACTTTGGAAATCCTTCGTCCATTCATGCGGCGGGACGTCAGGCGAGGGCGGCGGTCGATGATGCCCGTGATCGTCTCGCGGGAGTCCTTGGCACGAAATCGCACGAGATTATTTTTACCGGTGGTGGGACGGAGTCCTGCAATCTCGGTGTCATGGGCATCGCCCGTGCCCATGCGATGCGGGGGAAGCATCTCATTATTTCCGCTATCGAGCATCATGCGGTCCTTCACGCGGGCGAGCATTTGCAGCAATTTGAGGGTTATGAGGTCACGATCCTGCCGGTGGATAGCGCCGGAGTCGCCGATCCTGAGCTCCTCGCTAGCCTGATTCGCAAAGACACGACGGTGGTATCCGTGATGCATGCCAACAATGAGACGGGAGCCATCCAGCCCATTGCCGATATGGCTGCTGTGTGCCTCGAAAGGGGCGTTTTTTTTCACACCGATGCCGTTCAGACATTCGGAAAAATCCCTCTCAGCGCGCGTGTGCCTGGTCTCTCCGCAATCTCGATTGCAGGGCACAAATTTTACGGACCGCAGGGCGTTGGAGCCCTTTATGTCGGGGCAGGCATAGCCCTTTCGCGCACGGCCCATGGGGGCTCGCATGAGAATTCCCGCCGTCCTGGCACGGAAAACGTCGCTGCTATTGTAGGCATGGCCGTCGCTGCCGAAATCGCCGCCCGCGATGCAGAGTCTGAGTCCGCGCGACTCGAGCCGCTCCGCGAGGAGCTCTGGGCAAAAATTTACGCGGACTGCCCGAAGGCGATCCGCAACGGAAATCCCGACAAATCGCTCTCGAACACGCTCAACGTCAGTTTCCCTGGCGCGGATGGAGAAGCGCTTTTGATGGGCCTCGACCTCGAGGGTGTCTGTGTTTCCAGCGGTAGCGCGTGCATGGTCGGTTCGATCCAACCCTCGCATGTTCTTGTTGCCATGGGTGTGAATTCGAAGACGGCCTTGGCGACGATCCGCTTTTCCATGGGGCGCAAGACAACGGAGTTCGATATTTCGCTGGCCGCTGCGGCAGTCTCTCGCGTCACTCGTCTTCAACCGGCTCTGGCGGCATGAAATACCGGCAACTGCTTCTTGATTTTGGGCGCACCGTCATGCGTCGAGTCCGCTTGAAGCCCGACGATATTAAAAAGCCGCGGCGCAATTCCCGACTGCGTCAGGATCCCTTGTTGGAGGATTTTGCGAATCAACTTCTCAAGACGGTTGGTTGTCGGGATCTTCATCCCCGCGTTTATTGGAATCCCACTCTGCGCACCACTGCGGGCATGGCCATGTTTAGCGAGCGAACGGTTTTGCTGAACCCTAAGCTTGTAGAAGTTTCGGCAGCCGAAGTTCAACGAACCCTGCGTCACGAACTCGCGCACCTTCTCGCCAAGCACCGCGCCGGTCGCCGCCGCATAGAGGCACATGGATTGGAATGGCGACAAGCTTGCGCCGATCTCGGCATCCCAAATGAGGCACGGTGTCACGAACTTCCCTTCAAGCGCCGCAAAATCGCGCGGAAGTTTTTTTACTCCTGCCCCGAGTGCGCGACCATGCTGGCCCGTGTTAAACCGCTGTGCCAAAAAACCGCCTGCATCAAGTGTTGCCGCAAACACAACGGCGGAAAATACCACTTCCGCTTCCGCTTCCGTCCCGTAGATCGGCCAGATAAAATTGCCGCATAAGCCGATCGTCTGGGCTTCTTGACTCGTTGCTTCAAATGCCCATGACACCGCAGCAGGTCCGAGATGGTGATCATCGATTCCAAGAGAAATATGTGGCGACAATGGGGGGATTTTGTTACAGAGTACCAACTCCAAAACCTGTGAAAATAGCTTCAAATATTACAATTAAGGAGTCCAAAATCTTTAATACTCCCAGAAAGTCTGAAGCTGAAGGGGATTTGTATAAAACTCTGGCTGATAAAATCGAAGAATACATTCTGAAGTTGGGGTATTCGAATTCGCAGACGCTAGGCATTGTTGTCCAAGTGCTGACTCAGGGGAAGGTGAGGGTAGATTTTCGCGATCACACCGAGAGGTTACAACTCTTCGAGGAGGGGACTTTATTTTCCCGAACGGAGGCGGTTGATATTTTTGACAAACATATCGAAAATATGAAAAAGTCTATAAGCATGGGAGATGTTGCATCGACTATGACGCAAAGGATCGTGATTCAATCGCCTAGGTCGCAAAAGCCCAGCGGATAGTTTTTTATAAGCCCAAGGTGGCTTTCATCTGCCCGAACCGAGTTGTTCAGAGGTCGTTTCTTTGGGATTTAAAATGGCTCTCGTAGAGTGTGCACTTGTTTAAAATAGTTCGTTGATTTAACGGGGTTTTTGCTATGATGTTTGGTATGTCAATAAAGGCTGCCCCACGCACGTCTGAGATCGCTATCAAGGAAACCAAACTCGAAAAGGAGGGCGGGGTCATGCAAGCCAGAGATAGCCTGTATAAGCCGCTGTCGGTAAAAATTGACGAATACATGCTGAAGCTCGGGTATTCTAATTCTCAAGCGCTTGGAATCGTTGTTCAAATCCTGACGCAAGGCAAAGTGCGGGTGGACTTTCGTGATTTCAATGAGCGATTAGAGTTGGTGAATCAAAGCGATCGTTGCGATCGTGCCCAAGCGGCGGCCTTATTTGAGGAGCATTTCCTCTTAATGCAATCTGGCGAAGAATTGAATGATGAAGAAAATCCCACGCAAAGGGTGATCGTTCAGACGCCGCGCGTCGCATCTTCTTAAGATAACTGCATGGCGGTTCGCGCCTCGAAGACGACGACGTGATTTTACTCTAAAGTCTCGCTACTTTCGATTGGCCCTTGGAGCGTTTCTAAAGCGATCGCCGCAGCCTTGGAGTACAAATGGTCGAAATCAAAGATTTGGCGCGGGGCTCCTTCGCGGTGTCTGATGGAAATCCGATCTGCCATGAATCCTGGATGTGAGGTGACCGTGGAATTACGAAAGTCGATTGTAGCAAAAGTGGATCCCCACCAAGTGCGCCCGATGAATTGGATTTCCTGTGAGTCTCCGTAAAGTCGAACAAGCCAGCCGTGGATATTTGGCGACAATAAAGATCCTTTCCCAGTCACACAGGGCAGGGCCCAATCAACGGCGTTTTTGTTGCTGTGGGATCTTCTCAAAAGTGTGTCCCATTTCGCGGGAAGGGAAGTTTCCGGAGCATTGGGTTTTTTGTCATCGGCTGGGCATTTAAGCTTGCGCCAAGCAAACCACAGGTGCCTGCGAATGCTTCGAAGTAGCATGGGAAAAATCGCGATGATAGCGATGAACGCCACCGCGGCGATTCCCAAGGCAACAAGCGGACTCCACGCGATCAAGCTCAGACCGCCCAGTACGATCGCGTCTTCAGCGAGGCTCAGACCGATATTTGTGATTGGTTCTGGCGAGGTATTGGCAACAAGGCGAGTTCCAGCTTTGGCAAGGTGCGAGGATAGGGCCATGCTGCCAGCAAGAAGGGCCGCTGTGACCTCAAAAGCAGGATGAACCTCTCCTATCGCAGCCAGGGCAATGGCCGCAGCACCAACCGGGCGTATGAAGGTGTGGACCGAGTCCCAAGCGGTATCGACCCAAGGGATTTTATCAGCAAAAAATTCAAACAAATACAAAATCCCAGCCAAGGCGATGACGATTGGGTGAGCGAGTGCTTCTAGTCCATGCAAGGGGGCGGGAAGAGTGAGCCATTCGAATCGCAAAGCAAGTCCGCTCACAAAAACAGTGAGATACAAATTAAGCCCCGCCAAGCTTCCCATGCTAAGGGCAACGGCAAGAGTTTTGAGAATTTCCATATCAAGAATGTCTAGGGACTATCCGCTATGAGAGCCGTGATTAGATTGATCGAATCAGAAAGAAGGGAGTTTGCGGCCAGTCAACTTTTCAAAAGCTTCAATGTATTTTTGAGAGGTCTTTTCCGCCACTTCGGTTGGAAGTTCGGGTGCGGGAGAGGTTTTATCCCAGTCGAGGGTTTCAAGGTAGTCGCGCACGAATTGCTTGTCGAAGCTGGGGGGATTCGTTCCCGCAACCCAAGAGTTAGCCGGCCAGAAACGGGAAGAATCGGGCGTAAGGCACTCATCAATGAGGATCACGCGGTCATCGACAATACCAAATTCAAACTTCGTGTCCGCGATCAAAATGCCTGCCTGCGCCGCATGGGAGCATCCGTGCTCGTAGAGATCAATAGTTTGATCACGCACTTGGGTGGCTAGCTCGTCGCCCAAGATGGCGCGGCATTGCTTCCATGTGATATTTTCATCGTGTCCCGCCTCCGCCTTTGTGGATGGGGTGAAGAGGGTTTTTGGAAGTTTCGCGGATTGCAGTAAATCGGTAGGAACCTCATGGCCTCCCACTGTTCCTGAGGCCTGATATTCCTTCCAACCGGATCCGGCAACGTATCCGCGCGCGACACATTCCACAGGCAGAGGCTTGGCTTTGCGAACGAGCATAGATCGGCCTGTGAGTTGGGCCTCGAACGGATGCAGGGTAGACGGGAATGCCTCGAATCTCGCCGTGATGAAATGATTCGGAATAAAGTCAAGAACCTCATACCAGAATACGGACATCTGTGTGAGGACCTCGCCTTTTCGAGGTATCGCGGTTGGCAGGATGCAATCGAAGGCCGAAATTCGGTCAGTCGTGACAATGAGGAGGCAGTCGCCGAGATCAAAAACCTCACGGACTTTTCCACTGCGAAGTTTTTTGATGCCGGGAAGATCACATTCAAGAAGGGTCATAAAAAGCAGGTTATTAAATGGAGTGCAGGATTTTTCTGTTCGCTCCGTGTGGCGGAGCTTTTTTTAGAAGTGAGCTTAGCGAGGTTTTAGGAGCGAATCAGGGTGATTGGTGAATAAAGAATTATACTTTTGGAGCACCCGATCATCAACGCTCAAATCGATCGCAAATTTTTATAATTTGGCTGGATAGTGAGTGTCGAAAAGATTATCAAGTCTGCCTTATATGGGTTCCGACAACAGCAGCAAACTTTCTGACGCGTATCTTAATCTCTCCGATGAAGAAAATGGGGAACTTGGAGACAAAGTCCAGCAGGTGCGCGCGGAACTCGAAACCCTCAAATTAAAACAAGAGGAAATCGAGCGTGAAAAGTCCCGATTGGAAGAACTCAAGCGTCGTCAGGATTCTTTGGATCAAGGTCGCGCCGATCTTCTCGACAAATTCACCCGCGCCATTGTTGTTGTTCAAAGGGAGATTGAGGAATCTCAAAAAAGGGTCGAGCAGATGCACTCCATCCATCAATCCTTCAGTCAGCATTTAAACCAATTGGAAGCCATTAATACGCGTTCTTGGAGCCCGCAAGATTTACCGCGCGAACTAAGCAAGGCCATTAGTGCAGTCGAAGATGCCCGCTCGGAATTCATCAAAGCTCAAGCTAAGATCTCGGTAGATTCCGCATCGGAGGATGAACATTTTTCGAGTGCATCGGACAGTGACTATTCGTTTGAGGAGGATCGGGGATTCTTTTTTTGGCTCAAGAATGGATTTGCATTCACGCTGCCCCTGCAAGCCATTGGCGTTCTCGCTATCCTCATCTACATCTGGAACGCTTCCGCTAAATAACTCCCATGCGCTTCTCCAAGTTGTCCTCATCGACAAAAGTCACTGACGAGCAGAATCGCCTTTCAAAAGAGCAAGCGGGACTGACTCGACAAGAGCAGTTGCTCAAAAAAAAGCTTATTCTTGAAGCTAAAAAAGAGCAGGAGCGAAAGAAAACTAAAATCAAGGTAACAACGACATTACAGGCACCCTTCGGTGTGCCGCGTGGCGGCAAGTCATCCTACCCCCAAAAGGGAAGGCCTCGCCTAGTGCGTGAAATCCAGAATGATAAAGTTAAATTTCTTATCCTCTGCCTCGTTTTTGCTGTGATCATAGTCATGCTTTGGCGGGCGATCCCTTCTTAGTGGGTCTGTTTTTCGACTGATTCACCGTCTTTGACGGACTCCAGTTTGCCGCTCTTTCGGAAAACCCAATGGGTATTGAGATTATCGGCATCATCTTTCCAGCCTGGTCGAGAGGACAGGATATTCTGCAATTTGATCCACTTGGCTTTGTAATCAAGGCCATGACTCCAAAGGTGTCCCTCGTATCCGCAACTGACGGGCCATCCGAGTAGCATGACCGGATTGTTGAAGTCGGGATCGACGGCAATCCGAGAACCTCGTGGGACATTTTGTAATGCGATTTCGGTCGCCGCCAGTTCCGAACGGGTGATGAGTTTGTATCCATGGCGTCCATCGAGACCGCCAATCAAGGACAGCGCACCACTCGCAAAAAGAACTGAGCAAAGAATGACACTGAAAAGCTTTGGAAGGGGAGCAAATAGCCTTTCCCAAAGAAAAGGTGCACACACGAGCCATGCCCAAATCAGCATTTTTGTGTTGTCCCATTCCCACGGCGCAATGGCAAAAAGAAAGCAGGTCGCAAAAATTCCTAAGGACGGAAAACAAAAACTACGTGCAAGTGCGTCACCTCGTATCGCGACCACCGCAAGCAAGATCAACAAAAGCGGCAGGCTGATGCCAAAATTCAGAATCCAGAAGTGGACGCCACCATCCGCCTGCATCCATCCAGGCAACCAACGCAGTCCAGAAGTAGCCGAGAAGCCGCCAGTGACCAGATAGATTGCACCCGAAGCGGGAAGAATGGCTCCGCCAACAAAAATAAAAAGTGATCTCCGAGATGTGGGTTGAAAAACAAATATGCCAGCCAGAATGAAGCTTAGGGCTAGGAATGCGTGAGCGCTAAAAAACGGCAGGGTGACATAGAGAAAAAATGGAACCACCCTTGGAATGCCCGAGCCGTTTCCAAAAAAATCTTCCCTCCATGTCCTCAGTAGAAGGAGTCCGCAAGGGAGTGCGTAAAGGAGTCCGCGCTGGGTCACAAACATCGTTAGAAATAAGTTTTTCCAAGCCAGTTCTGATTGAAAATCCATGATCATCCCTGTGCTGAAAAAAGCAAATCCGGCTATTCCGCCGTTGAACAAAAGCGCTGCGATGGCAAACGCTCCTCCCCACCTCCAGAGCGACCATGCGGTGAGTACAGCGCCGATCAGTCCAGTCCAGATCAGCCCGCGTTCGACTGGCAATCCCGAGAGAAGGAGCAGGCTGTTCCACAAATCCATGCCAAGTGGGTAAACGAGGGGCGAGCCAGATAGAATGGGGCTTTCGGGCCAAAATCCGACACCCGAAGCAAAGTAGCGGATGAATTGGATGTGAATCGAGATATCACCGAGATTATTAGGCGAAAGGATGCGCCATTCGTCGCCCACGCTATAGATCAGCCAGATAAATGATCTCAGGGATGCCAACGAGAAGAGCACAAGCAAAAGAACATCCCAGGCTGTGAGCGTCGAAGCATTTTCGTCTTGTGTGAACCAAGCTGTGACTAGGCCCCCTACGGCTCCGACTGCGATGGCAAAATGGGCGCCGGTCGCGGATAGACCTCCTGCCGTAAAAGCCCATGCTATGGCGGTTGAGACAGCAACGGCAACAAGGACGAGGAGACCCGTCATGAGGCGACCAACATACTTCATGGGTCGGTGTTTGCTTTTGGGATGATATTCGCTTCGGTACCCAAGATTTGAGAAAACCGCACGGCGGAAAGATAGGCGGTGCAATCATCCTGACCGCTTCGCAGTCGGAATGGAATTTTATGGAAGGGCTGGGTGAAATTTTTTTCCATTTCGGCTTCCATCGACGTATCGACAACCACAAAGTCACAATCCCATTCTGTGGGCATCGAATCTTTTTTGTAATACCCGACGCGAGTGAAATCTCCAAGCATCCACGGCAATGGGTAGTAGCTGTCGAGGATGATAGAACCCTTCATTTGGTAGCCATCGGCTTGCGATTTGGCAGCGGCGAGGACGGGGGCGGTGAATTTCCGTATGTCTTCTAACGTTTGCACATAGACGTAGGGCTCGCTGTCATCTGTATAGAAAAAAAAGTTCAGTTGGATCGAGGCCCAAAGTGAAGCGGCAATGAGCGGAGCGGCAATGAGCCAGACGCGGCGCCGATCACAGTGATCCGCACACTCCTTAAGAAGCGCAGCTAACATCAAATAAAACGGCCAGATGATGGAAATGATGCACCATGGCGTTTTGTAGGAAATGAGGGAGTAAGCCAGCAAAGTGCCGACGGAGGCTATTGCTGTGTAGCGTAACCGAGCGTCGGCGGGTCCCATGTAGCGTAGACACGCAATCACTCCGGCCAGTGCCGGCCATTCGTAACGGGCCATGATGGCGATCCAATAATAATTCAGCGGGCCAAGGAGATCGTAAGTGGTCTTGTGATGTCCTCCCGATTCAATGCCAGTCTTCACCCAAACCGTGAATGTCTGATAAAGTCCTCGCAGAGCACTAAAGTCGCGAAATGTGCCAGAATAAAAAAATGTGATGAGCAAGATAGCGAGGCCAATGCCCAGAACCACATCATCGCGTCTCCATTTTTGAAGAGCAATGGGAAGGGCTGGGCGCGACGGCACGAGGTGATGCCACCCCCAGAGCACAAATGCGGCGAGGGTGAAGCAACCCAGGTGCACAAGGTAAGTTTCTTTTGTGAGTATCATTCCTGCGACTGAGGCAATGAGGGTAAAGAAGTCGCGACGAGTTCCGTTTTGCCAGAGCCCCAGCAGAGCGTGGAGGAACAAAATCGAAAATAAAACCTGCCAACTTTCGTGGATGGAATACCGACCGTAGAACACGAGACCCGGCGAAATGGCCATAGCCAATGCGGACAGTCGAGCGACGCCCGTTCCAAAAAACTCACGGAACCGCAGCATCGCAACCACGCAAAGAACGCTGGCGAGAATCGCTGGGAGGCGCAATGCCCAAACCTCCCGACCGAAAAGGGTCTGAGACAAAAAAACAGCGTAAAAATGGAGTGGTCCGTGATAGTTTGTCGGATCGTAACGGTAATACCCCGTGGCCGTCATTTGATCCGCAAACCAGCCGTTGATGCCCTCGTCAAAATGAGGGGGCTTGATTTCTATCAGCCAGCAACGCAGAACAAGTGCGGTGCAAATAATCATAACACTTGGCCATGGACTTTTTTCGAATCTATCGGTCACGTGATGGAGTTAAGCCCCCTCCCGATGCCCAATCAAGTTCCACGCGTCAGTATTGTCATTCCCGCTAAAAACGAGGCCGTTCGTTTGCCGCCTTCGATTAGACAAATTCGTAGCACATTTCCAGATGAGGCATGGGAGTTTATCATCGTCATCGAGTTGAGTGCCGATGATACCGAGGCGGTCGTCCGTGATGCGATTGGCGGGGATCCTCGCTTTGTCGTTATTGCCAATCCCGTCGCCCGAGGGAAAGGCTACGCTGTCAAAACGGGAATGCTTCGAGCCCGTGGCGCTTTGGTTTTTTTCATGGATGCGGATCTCAGCGTGCCATTGGGATATATCCCGCAGTTTTTGAATCATACGACGGAAGCCGATGTGCTTGTTGGCAGTCGTCGTCATCCAGAGAGTATTATTCGAGTCCATCAATCTTTCACGCGCGAGTTCTCCGGTCGGATGTTCAATCTCGCACTGCGTCTGGCTGGGATCACCCGATTGTCTGATACCCAATGTGGTTTCAAAGTGTTCCGCCGCGATGCAGCGCAGGCCGTTTTCTCTGAGCTCGAGCAGGATGGATTTGGCTTTGACGTTGAAGCGTTGTTGCTAGCAAGTCAGCTGGGTTTTCATGCTTTGGAGTTGCCTGTGGAGTGGGCCGATGTGAAGGGCTCGAAGGTTTCCTTTCTTTCGGGATTCGAGGCCCTGCGCGATGCAATCCTTGCGGCGAGGCGGATCAAGCGCAAGTATCCGTCTCATGCCAACTCTCGGAGTTAATATCGACCATGTGGCGACCCTTCGCCAAGCACGCTATCGCGAGCAACCGGATAGCCACAATGCAGAACCGGATCCCGTGGCGGCAGCCCTTGTCGCTGAAATGGCGGGGGCCTTGGGGATCACCGCCCACCTGCGCGAAGATCGTCGCCATATGCAGGATCGGGATATTTTTCTCCTTCGGGAAAAAATCACTACCAAGCTCAATTTTGAGATGGGTCTCTCGGAAGACATTCTACGCGTTGCCTTGGCTGTACGTCCGGAGGATGTTTGCCTTGTTCCCGAGAATCGACTTGAGGTGACGACCGAGGGCGGGTTGGACTGCTGCGGACGTCGCGATGTCCTCGCTCCCGCAATGGCTCGTTTACGCGAGATTGGAACTCGCATCAGTCTCTTTATTGATCCGGAGGAATCCCAGATCCGCGCGGCCGCGGAGTTGGGAGCAGATTTTGTCGAACTTCACACCGGTGCCTACGCCAACGCCACTGGAGTTGCTCGAGCTAAGGAATTACAGAAGCTCATAGCCGGTGCTGGGCTTGCCTGCGAGTTGGGGCTAAGAGTGAATGCTGGCCACGGTCTCAATTACGAAAATACATCAGCCATTCTTGCTTTGCCTGGCCTAGAGGAACTCAATATCGGCCACTCCATCATTTCTCGCTCTATTACTGTCGGGTTGCATTCCGCTGTAAGGGAAATGTGCGATCTCATCGCCAAGAAGTGAAATGAGTGCGACCGGCTTCGACGCTTTTTTGTTGGGCGCTCTCGAGGAGATTGAGCTCGCTGGACTGACTCGACGTCTTGCGCCGCTGGAAACTCCACAACTTCCGCGAGTCACTCGTGAGAACGTGAATGTGGTTAATTTTTCCTCTAACGATTATCTCGGCCTTGCCGCGCATCCGGATCTTCGTGACGCGGCTATGGCGGAATGGGAGCGTGGGGGATTTGGTGCCGGAGCCTCCCGACTCATTTGTGGCACGATGGCGGCCCACGAGGAATTGGAAGTGGCTATTGCTGGTTTTAAGTGCACTCCAGCGGCCCTGTCATTTGGAAGTGGATACGCTGCGGCGATGGGGACAATTCCGGCCATCTGTGGGAAAGACGACGTCATCATATTGGATAAGCTGTCGCACGCCTGTCTCATTGATGCCGCGCGATTGAGCGGAGCTATCCTGCGCGTATTTCCACACAACGATCTCAATAAACTGGAGAGTCATTTAAAGTGGGCTGCACGTAATCACCCGCATTCCCGCGTGATGATCGTTGCTGAATCCGTTTACAGCATGGACGGAGATCTGGCACCGCTGAGCGAGATGGTGAGTTTGAAAGAACGGTTTGGAGCTTGGCTTTTTCTGGATGAAGCCCACGCCGTTGGAGTGCTTGGCCCGAACGGTGGTGGATTAGCAGAGCAACTTGGTCTTGGCGACCGCATCGAGATCCAAATGGGGACTCTCGGTAAAGCCCTTGGAGCTCATGGAGCCTACATCGCAGGAAGTCGTGCCTTACGAGATTATTTGATCAATCGGGCGCGGAGTTTTATTTTTTCCACGGCACCACCTGCGCTAGTTGCCGCTGCCGCCACCAAAGCGATCGAGATATCACGCTCGCCTGAGGGATCGCGTCTCAGGGGGGTGCTCTGGTCAAATATCCGCAATCTCTCGGCTATACTCGAAAGCCCCAATCCTGAGAGTGCGATTATTCCCCAAATTATTGGTCCAGAGATCAAGGCAACATTCGCCTCCACCGCCCTACTGAATAAGGGATTTCTCGTCCCGGCTATCCGTTTTCCAACAGTGTCAAAAGGGGCTGCTAGGCTCAGATATACTGTCACGGCAAGTCATCGCGCTGAGGAGATCCACGCTCTAGGAGAGGCCTTGCGGAGATTACAATTTACGGATTCCGAGTTATCCACCTGAGGTTCTCATGCCCATCTTGGAATCTCGTTTTAAGCCCCCGTTTTATTTGAGGGGCGGGCATTTACAGACCATTTTGGGAGCGATTTTGCCGAGGCGGGCACGGAACGATATTGTTACGGAACGACTGGAATTGTCAGATGGAGATTTTCTGGATTTGGACTGGGCCAAGGCAGGGCATCGTCGGTTGGCGATACTTTCGCATGGTCTTGAAGGAAGCTCGAAAAACAGTGACATTCGAGGTCTTTCCTTCGCCCTCAACCGTGCCGGATGGGATACACTCGCTTGGAATTTTCGGGGATGCAGCGGGGAGGCAAATCGGAGTCTGCGATTTTATCACAGCGGTGAGACAGGCGATCTCACTTCAGTTATTAATCATGCTGCACGCATTTATCCGAGCCTCGCGCTTGTGGGATTCAGTCTCGGGGGAAATATGATTTTAAAATATCTGGGGGAAGGGAATGTTCACCCTTGCATTCAGGTCGCTGCGGCAGTTTCTGCTCCCGTTGACTTGGCTTCAAGTGCCCGGGCGCTCGATCGGCGGATAGGAAATCAAATCTACCTTCGCCGATTCATGAAAAGCCTGGCGGCGAAAGTCGAGGCCAAGGCGATTCGGTTTCCGAATGAGATCGATGCCGGAGGGGTTCGTGATATTCGGAGCTTTTCCATTTTTGACGATCGCTACACGGCGCGAATTCATGGGTTCCGCAATGCGGAAGATTATTGGAGGCGGTCCAGCGCGATCGGATATCTGAATCGTCTTCCTATTCCAACGCTTTTGCTCAATGCGAAGGATGATCCGTTTTTGAGTCTGGAGTCGTTCCCCTATACTGAAGCCCACAAAAATCCCTGCTTGTTTCTGGAGACGCCCGATGTGGGCGGTCATCTGGGTTTTGTCGATGGAAGTGGCTTTTGGATTGAGCGGCGGATCCCTGTGTTTTTGAATCAAACCCTAGCAGCGTCATTGGGAGCTTTTTGCCCGTGCTAGGTTTTGTGGACTTGCTACCGATTTCTCTTCGGTCAATGTGATTCCCAATAATTGTCGATGGACACCGCGATTCTCCAATTTATCAATCACCAAATTGTCATTCCGCCTCTGGATGTCGCGATGGCAACGCTCAGTAGTTGGGCTGCGTGGTGGCCGTTTATCGTATTGGCGTGTGGGTTGGGATTTTATTTTGGCGGGTTCCAAGCGAGGGCGATGCTGCTGGTGATTGGTTTTTCTGTTGGGATATCTGACGGATTAGTTTGTCGCAATCTTAAGCACTTGATTTCTCGGCCAAGGCCACCGCAAGTGATTGCTGGGGTTCGAACGATCGACCTTGAAAAGGCGAGTCCGCGCATTCTCGCCATAGCTTTGCCTCTGCAGGTCCGATTTTCCGATCCGCAGAGTCCCGCTATGAAAGGCCGATCCTTTCCCTCTTCCCACTCATCCAACTGCTTTGCCATAGCTACTGGGTGTTTTGTGTTTTATCGCCGCTGGGGTTGGATTGCGTTTTTTCCTGCAACGTTGGTAGCCACGAGCCGCGTTTATGTAGGAGCTCACTGGCCATCTGATGTTTTGGCTGGGGCCGTGATTGGTATCGTGTGCGGATTTTTGACCTATTCGATTTGCGCTTGGCTCTGGAGGCGATTTGGACAGAAGATCGTTCCCGTCCTACATACCGCCCACCCAGATCTGATCGAATCGTGAAATCCAAAACCGTCTTCGTTTTTCTTGCTGTGCTCACCCTTCTGCGGTGTGTTTGGTTGTCCCTCCAAAGTATTGCGCCACAGGAAGCCTACTACTGGATGTGTAGCGACCGATTGGCGTTGGCTTTTTTTGATGGCCCCCCTGGCACCGCGCTTCTTATTCATGTTTTGGGATTGCTGACAGGGGATTCATTGAATCTCATTCGATTCGCGTGGCCCGTCTTGGGATTTGCCGTTGCTTGGTGTACATGGTTGCTCGCGCGAGCGTTGTTCGATGAGGTTGTGGGTGGGTGGGTTGTCGTGGCTCTCAACGCGCTTCCTATCTTCAATGAGGCGTGCGTTACGATGGGGCCACTATTACCAACCCTTTTTCTGACGCTGGCGGCGGCTTTGGCTGTCGCCCATTCTCGAGAGCATATCGGTGTAGCTTGGTATTTTGCGGCCGCCTTCTTGGCTCTTGCTGCACTTTTTAGATACGAAGCGGTTCTTTTTTCTTTTGGGCTCTGTTATTACATCCGGCGTCCGATCTTGGAAAAAGAACGTCGGGCACTCATCGCGTTTGCTGGGCTTCTTTTATTGCCGATGTTGATTTTGTTGGCTCCGCTGGCTTGGAATGCGGCTTTGGGTTGGGTGCCTATTGCCGGCGGGACTTTTCAAACTCTCTGGCTGCCCCGTTTTGCGTCTTGGGGTCTCGGTTTTTCAGAGTTCTTCAGACTGTTTTCATTTGGGATGGGCGCGGTGATCCTGTGCGGCTTTGTCGGATTGTTCAGGTCTTCCAAGAAATGCGATGAATATGAATTCCTGTTTTGCTTTTGCGGACCTGCATCTCTGTGGGCGCTTTATTCATTTTATTCCGGTGGGAACATCACGACCGCTTTGTCACTAGCTTTCGTACCGATCCTAATATTCATTGCTTCCCAAGGCACTCACAGAAGGTTCATGCCGATAGCCGGTTCCACCGTTGTGGCTCTGGCTATTTGCTCTTCCGCAATCATGTTGCGGCAATCTGGGGTGATGCGTGGGATGTGGGCAGCGATCGCCTCGGAAATCAATATCGCCAGTCGAGATATGCCTGCGAGTGAGGGGGGTGGATTCATGGTTGCCGAAAATGCCGACCAGGCGTCCATCCTCGCCGTTTATTTCAAGTCGAGATTAAAGACCACCTATCCTCCGGTTTTTGTTGCCGAGTCACCGGCGATCAGCAGTCAATTTGCCCTCTGGCCTTCTTATGCCGATTTTATCGAGTCCGACAAGTCGGTTGACGAGTTTTTCACCGAACAAAAGGGGATCAATCCGTTCATGGGAAGGAATGCGCTTTTTGTTGGTTCCGAGCTTCCGCAAACGATCCGAGGAGCGTTTGCTGACGTGCGTTCGCTCCGGCAAATTCAACTTCCTGATGGTGGTCAGTTGACTGTTTTTCTTTGTTTAGACTACCAAACTTTGCCGCTCTGATTTCGGTATGGTTTTTCAAGCTCCGGCGAAAATCAATCTCACCCTTCGAATCCTCGGCAAACGGGCCGACGGCTTTCACGAGATCGAGACCGTTATGGCTCCACTCTCGCTTGCCGATACTTTGGATATCGAAATCGGGGAGGGAAGTGGGGTCGAATTCACCTGTAGCGATGCCTCGTTGCCATTGGATGGAACAAATCTTGTTTGTCGTGCAGTGGATGCTTTTTCTCGGCATACGGGTCGGCAGTTCCGCGCTCGGATTCATTTAAACAAAAAAATTCCCCATGGTGCTGGTCTCGGTGGCGGGAGTAGTGATGCCGCTTCCACCCTCAAGGCGCTCGACTCGATTCTTAAAACGGGGCTTTCGGTTCGCGAGTTGGAGTTAGTAGCAGGGACGCTGGGATCCGACATTCCTTTCTTTATCCGCTCCAGTCCTGCTACCTCTCGCGGTCGAGGAGAGATTGTCGATCCGCTCGCATCTCTTCCGGATGCTAATGTCTTGCTGGTAAAGCCTCCGTTTCCTATTCCCACGCCGTGGGCATATCAATCCTATCAAAATACCAGTAATTCGGCCGAAACCTTTTGCCAATCCCATGGTTCCATCCCATTGATGAATGATCTCGAAGGGCCGGTTTTTGCCAAATACCTCGTCTTGCCGGTTCTGAAGCGCTGGCTCCTTGAACAAGTTGGCGTTCTC
>CAMDOJ010000003.1 GCA_945903555.1 Chthoniobacter flavus | reverse complement strand
ACCAATTGACTTGCGCGTCCACGATGCTTGCAGGGTCCACGCCGGCAGCCTGAACGACCCCGCATCCCATCGATACCAAAATAATTCCCAAGAGAGTCCACATTTTCATGCGCGCAGATTACAATGGGACTCCCGTCCGTCAACCGAACAATTTCTTCAAAAAAACCAAGTCGATTGAAGTCAATTCGTGGGCCAAAAAAACACCGTTTACGGCCTACTCCGAGGCCACTTTTTTGCGATACTGGGAGTAGCCACTACGGACGGCCTGGTAGGGATCAATGGCATTTTTCGTAACCGTATCGTAGGTATCAATCCTCGCATCCATGGTATTGACCGCATTAGGTGCAGTGATCGCAATAGAAGCCCCCGCACTGACGGCACCGAAGGAAACCCAAGTCAACGGATTGAGGGCATAGTCGCCAGCGCGACCCACTGTATCGCGCGCGCTGCTCGGCCCAAGAACGGGAAGCACTATGTAGCAACCATGGCCCACGCCCCACTTGGCAAGCGTCTGACCGGTGTCCGCTGGAGGGATATTCGCCAGAGCAGGGATGCGATCACTCACGCGAACGATGCCGCCGACACCCACCACTGAGTTGACGAGAAATTTTCGGAATTCCAAGTCGGCATTTTTGAATTTGAATTGCAAGAGATCGTTCACAAAGCGAACGGGAAACTCGACATTTTCATACACATTCGAGACCGCCGTGCGGGCTTGTTTTGGCAAGACGCGATAGGCTTTGGAAACTGGGCGAAAAACGAAACAGTAAAGCTGATCATTCACCCAAAAAAAACAGCGGTTAACGGGCTCAATCGCATCAGGGATGCTGGCGACCTCGCTGTATTCATCGAATTCATCAATAGGCACGGTCGCGCCGGGGGCCTTTTTTGTGATGGTGATATTCGGGGTTGTTTTACCTGAAGAAACTTCGGAGGCACGCTTCTCAGAATGTGGAACGGGAGGCGCCGCTTTAGCCGTCTCCGCCTTCCGTTTTTGCACCTCTTTTTTAACGATGGCACCCACTTTGCGGGAAGATGGAACTGGCGTCGATGGCAACGGCGTCGGCTTCTTGGCTCTAGCGGCAGTATCCCCCTGTGCAGCTTGGAGGGGCTTTACCACCGGGGAAGGTTTCGGCTTCGGACTTGGCGTCGGCTTCGGCTTGGACAAGGGACGTTTTTTAACTTCAACCGCCGATTTGAGAAAGTAGGTCTCGGTCGAATTTTTTGGCAAACGACCACCAACCATATTAACAGATTTCACCCCCTCCTTCGTAATAAGGACGATTTCCGAATTAAGAGCAGCGGACCCACTTGCTGAATAGCATGGGAAGGTGGCGAAGGAAATGAAACCAGCGAACAGGGTGGCCAGAGCTTTGTTCATAAGAGGAGGTTTTGTTACTGGGGTGTGGCTACGGACTTTTTCAGAGCACTAATGACAGCGGGAGCTCCGCCTTGTTTGAATTGAGAATCAAATTGGGTACGGTAGGTGGCAATGAGACTGACCCCCTCGATCACCACATCCGTGATGCGCCAGGCAACAGACTCTTCCTGACGATAGATGACCTCATACTGGCTCCCCCTGTAAAGAATCCTGGTTGGAATTTCAACTCGTCCGGGGGCCGGCACTACTGAAGACTTGTAGTTGATCTCGGGAAATTCACCTGGGGTGAACTTGCTTGAATAGGTCCGAATGATCAATGTGGAGAAAAGATCGGTGGCTTCTTTTTTTTGGGCTTCAGTGAACTCCCTCCATCCGGGCCCCACAGCGCGACGCGTCATCACTTCGAAGCTGATCACATTCATTAAAACCGGACGCACGCTCGCGGCCAAGGCGCTGCTGTTTGCAGAGTGATCAGCTATGTGGGCCACTTCGGTGACCGCTTTTTTCAGAAACTTTTCCGCCTCGAGGGTGGATGCGGACAAGTGGCCAAGAGCCAGAGCGAAGGATGCAAGAATGAGATAAAGTGAACGCATGACTTACTTGGGATCTTGTTGGGCTTTTTCTTTTTCGACGGAACCAAAGGCCATTTTACCGATCAAGGACTCTAGGTCGACAGCCGATTCTGTGAGAGTGATCCTCGATCCCGACTCCAGGTAGGTATCATCGGCTCCAGGCGAGAGGGATACAAACTTATCTCCGATGAGCCCCGTGGTTTTAATAGAGGCCATGGAATCGGTGGGAAGTCGAAGCGCGGAAAGGATGCGAAGGGTGACGATCGCACTGTAATCCGAGGATTCCATTCGGATGCCCTCGACGCGCCCGACCGTGACCCCGGCGAGAAGGACGGTACTACCCGAGTGCAGTCCTCCCGCATTGGCGAAGCGCGACTCAATAAGATAGGTGTCCCCACTGAGCATGGATCCCGTGCCGACCTGAATCGTCAGATAAATAATGGCGGCAATTCCTAGAACCACAAAGAGACCGACCGAAAGTTCAAGTTTGGTGTTTTTCATAAAAAAATCTAAACGGAAGAAGATCGAATGATCGCCAGCGATTTCTGAAGTGCGGCGGCACTATCGCGAAAATCGGTGACAACAGGATGCTCGGAAGCGGAAAATTCGCCCGGTGTTCCTTCAAAGCATATCCGACCCTGATTTAAAAGCGCAACTCGGTCGCTGGCAACAAGAGCCTCTGGCACATCATGCGTCACAATGAGGGCCGTAAAACCGAATTGGCGCTTGTATTTTGCAATCATCGTAAAAACCGCATTGCGTCGAAGGGGATCAAGACCAGCGGTGGGTTCATCAAACAACACAAGTTCCGGATGAGTTACGATCGCGCGTGCTAGTGCTAGGCGCTTTTGCATTCCTCCTGAGAGTTGGGCTGGATAGTGACCGGCGTATTCGTCGATCTCGAGTTGCTTTAGGGCTTCAATGCTCCGCTTCCGGATCTCCTTGTTCGGGAGATCTGTCGTCTGCTCTAACGGAAGAGCCACATTTTCTAAAGCCGTCAAAGAATCGAAGAGCGCGTTGCTTTGGAAAAGAAAGCTGCAGCGCCTTCGAAACTCCAGTTGCGATGCCCTGTCTCCGAATGTGAGTTGATGACCATCGAATCGGATTTGGCCCGCATCGGGTTGAATGATGTTTGCAAGGCACTTCAGGAACACGGATTTGCCAGACCCGCTGGGCCCGAGAACCGTAAAGAGGCTGCCGCTAGGCACGCATAGGTCCACCCCTGTCAGAACGGACTTTCCATTGAAACCCTTGTGGAGTCCTTCGACTTGGATTGCGAATTGATGGCTCGTTGTTTCCATACTCAGACAAAAAACGAACTAATGATGTAATCGGCAACCAAAACAAGAATACTCGAAAAAACCACCGCGCGGGTTGTGGAGGCACTCACTGCGCGGGCCCCCATGGCCGAAGTATTCCGATCTGAATGATATCCCTGATAGGCACAAGTACTGATCGAGAGGAATCCAAAGGCCGCCGCCTTCATAAAACATTCTCTCATATCTTGGAACTCCACGGCCCTCTGCACTGCCGACCAATACACACCCGAGTCGACCCCAAGAAGCACCGATCCCGAGAGGCTGCCCCCCCAAAATCCCACCACCACAAAAACCGCCGTCTGAAGTGGAAATACCAATATAGCAGCTATAAGTCGAGGGGCTACGAGATAACCGTGGCTGTTCACCCCCATCGTCTCCAGCGCCACGATTTGCTCTGTGTTCCGTTGGATGCCAAGCTCCGCCGCCAGCGCCGAACCCGCCTGCCCGATCAACATCAACGCCGCCAACACAGGCCCCATCTCCCGCACCAAACTCAGCGACACCAGAGTTCCCAATAGTCCCTGCGATCCAAATCGACTCAATACGTGATACCCCTGCAACCCCAGAACCATGCCGGTGAACAAACCCACTATCAGGATCACCGGCAGGCAGACTGTCCCCTGCTCGTGAACGGCGGAAATGATCCTCCTCAGCAATCTTTTGGAGTTCGCCAGAGCACAAAAAGCCTTCGCTGTAAAAAGCGAAAAATCGCCAATACCATAAACTATTCGCAGTGTCTGACTACCGAACCAATAAAACATGGACGCAGAACATGACAGAAACCCGAGAATTTGACAACAGCATACATTTCACCCGAAAAGGACGGCCTTGCGTTCGGGCTCAGTTTGGATTGACGTTAATTTATACCATTGTCTCCCATTGAAATTGGACTTTGCAGGGCAAAAGAAGAGGGCATTGCCGTTTCGACCGGGCGGTGCACCTACGAATCGGAGAGACGCCTGCCCCTTCTTCTAAAATCAAAAGCAATCTGCTTTTGAGACTACCATTTTTAACGAATCGAGGTATGCCATCGCTTTCAGCACTGCGGAACGCGTGTCGTCACCTTTCTCAATCGGTAGGGAACGCGTGTCGTCGCCGTCCGTCTCTCGAACCTGGTTTGCCAAGCCATAGTCTCGCAGCACAAACGATGGCACCTGGTAATGATTTATTTTTGACCTTGAAAAGTCACCCCCTGCTGGGATCGAAAAAATCTCCAACCACATAAAGAAAATAGTTTTCCCATCTTCACCAAAGGGTGGACTTCGGAAGTCCTTTAGAGATCTGAGGTGACTCAATTTGCCCCCCTTGGAAATCGTCTAGGGACGCAGTTTTTTAGATGACATTTAAACCTCCATCCGACTGCAGAACCGCTTAAACGCTTGTTTCGCGGACATGGGGGAGTGGAGCGGGTGAAGGGACTCGAACCCTCGACATCAACCTTGGCAAGGTTGCACTCTACCAACTGAGTTACACCCGCATTGCCTTTAATTAAGATATAAATCAGACGGGTTGTCGTCAATCAGAAAAAAATCAAAAACGAATTTTTTGTTCCCCACGAACGGCATCGGGAAGTCAAATTCCAATTCCATATCCCACGTGGCTCGTTCATGGACGCGAGTCATTCTACGATGGGGCAACGAATCGGGGGAGCCAAAAAACAAAAAAAAGGACACCCGGATTTCTCCGGATGCCCTTTGAAAGAACATCGCTAAGAATTAGCGACGACCGTATTCGCGGCGTCCACCGCCGCCACCGCCACCACCACCGCCGCGGCGATCATCACGACCACCACCGCCGCCGCCACCGCCGCCACTGCGGAAGTCACGACGTGGGCCGTCGAATCCACCACCGCCGCCGCCTGATGGGCGATCTTCACGGGGACGGGCTTCGTTGACGGTGAGAGCACGACCGTCTAATTCTTTGCCACTCATTTGGCTTACTGCTGCTTGTGCCTCTGAATCGGATCCCATCGTTACGAAGGCGAATCCGCGTGAGCGGCCTGTGAACTTATCCTGCATAAGCATGACTTCGGAAACCGAGCCGCACTGTGAGAACAGGTCTTGAATGGCAATCTCTGTCGTATTGAATGACAGGTTGCCGACGTAGAGTTTATTACCCATGGTTTTACTTTTATTAACGCACTGGGATCGAGGCCTGTTCCCGACTGCCGGGTTTCAAACTACCTGAGGATCTGCCTACAGGATGTCCACCAAATCACGACCACATCTGCAATTGCAATCTTTGGCATATTTGTGAGTTCATGGCAAACACTTTTAACGGATTTTTTTCGAGACGCCCGAGGATTGGCGTAGTATCTTCGTGTGGTCATTGTGATGAGGATATCCTATTTTGCCATATTGGTCGCGATCCTGAGCTTGATCTCAAGGGAAGCATCGGCGGTTCAAGAGTTGCGGGCCCCATTTGGAATGACCTGGGGCGAGTCTCAGAAAAATGTGGAGAAACTCCTCCTGGGCACCAAGGTCAGAATCGTGGAACGCAAAAACCTCCGAGGTCGAATCGCCATTGAAGTTGAGGGCATCCCCCAAAGGCATCTCTTGAAAGCCTTGTTTTATTTTGACAGCGATGCCCTCTCGGAGATCGAGTTGCAATATGGGAGCGCGGAGTGGGATTCCACAAAGTTCAAACAGTTTTGGGAAGATGCCAAAAAAAACATCGATACCAAGTATGGCATAGGTCGCCTTGTAGCGCGCGAGAAGACTACCGAAGAAGATATCTTGCAATCCCTCACCGGATACCATTGGGCACAGGCCTACATATCGCTCCGTTTATTTTTGTATACAGCTGAAAAGGACACCGATTTGTTTCAACGGGTGAGCCTTCATTACAAGCAAATGTAAAAGCAGGTCTACCTCGAAAGAAAAACGAGCGCATCCCCAAGACGATTACGCCAAGAAATCTCGCTATGGGAACCACCAGCAATTCTCTGAATAAGGAATTGCTCCCCGTCCTTCCACCCCTTCTCGCGAAAAAGGCTGCCAAGGATTTTATGATAACCCTCATAGCATTCATCGAGTCCAACGTCGCCATAGTCAAAATACATGCGAATGACCGGATCCAAACTCGATTTTTCAGCGAGCGCAAGCAAGAGAGCAGAGCGGTCGGGCACGGCATGGGAGACATCCTCAAAAGACGTCGACAAGCAAAGAAAGCCACCGAAAACGCCTGGATGGTGGAGGGCTACATGGAAGGCATTGAGAGCACCGAGTGAGGCTCCACCAAGCACGCGCGAGGTGGGCTTCGGAATCGTGCGATAATGGGCATCCATGTGCGGCACGAGTTCGTCGGCAATAAACTGAGCGTAAGCAGCGCCGCTCAACTCGGGGGAAAGATCAAAGTCCCTAAGAGAAGCATTGTCATCGGAAAATCCTTCTGGATGGCACACGCCCACAACGATGGTTTCCGGAAGGGCGCCACGCCGGGCTAGGACTTTGATCCACTCGTCCGCTGCCCAGTCCACACCAGAGATCGTGCTCGTAGCAGGGTCGAAGACATTGTCTCCATCGGAAAGAATGAGAATCGGAAACCTATGGAGAGAGTCACTGCTATAACTGGGTGGAAGCCAAATAAGCAAATCTCGCGTACCCGCAAGAATCCTTGAGTGAATTCGCTCATGAGTGAGACGTCCGCAGTAGCGGTCTTTCCAATCCGCTATCGTGTGGTGGCGAGTGGCATCGAGCCAGACTTCGTGACAGAAATTGCCGGGCACATGACCATAGGCGTCGACGACTTCCGTTTCCCAACTTCCTCGCGTGATTTTGTAATCAAAGTGATGACCTGTATCGGACTCGATCTCGCCGACATGAAAGGGAGCTTTCCAATCCAGTTTCAGCGCGCAATCCGGTTTCCACTCTCCGAGTTCAGGGTGACTTCCAGTAATGAAGACGGGGGATTCTGGGCGATCGATCGGAGGCACGATTTGAAATCGAATCTGGCTCATATTTAGAACACTAAACCGAGAGCAACAGGGAGGCAATGACGAGAAAAACAAAAAAGAAAAAGAAAACCGATGCAACTTTGCCAAAATTCAGATCGACGAGCTTTGGAAAATCGTCAGATTGTTGAAGAATGACTATACCTGCGGATATCGGGTCGGCACCGGATGTCGGCAAAGGCAAGCAGTGTGGAGGCCTGCGCACCTATTTTCGTGTGGCGGAAGAGGCCGGCACTGTGGTGCGCTGCGACCCCAATGAGGCTCAGATTATCGTATTTAATAGTCCCACGATTGAGGATGAGGCGGACTTGATGGAATACTACAACATCGATTACCACACGTTGCAGTCCTCCCTCGACCCGGATGAGTTATCCCGTCTGGAATTTGAAGCTGACCATGCCGCCATCATTTTTAAGCGGCCAAAAAGTTTCTCCGCCGATGACAACTTTCTACTCAAGATGACTTCGACAGGCATATTTCTGCATGAGGATCGCCTCGTCGTGGTAATGCCTGACGATGCGCCACTCTTCGAAGGTAGGGTCGCCCTGCGAGTCTTTAGTATCCAGGACGTGATCCTTCGTTTGCTTTATCAAAGCATCAACCACTTTGAAGGCCACTTGAAAGCCATCAACATGCTTTCCGATTCCCTTGAACGAAGAATCATCACTTCGATGGAAACTCGATATCTCCTTAACATGTTCGCGCTGGAGAAAAGTTTGGTTTATATCTTGAACGCGATCAACTCGAACGGTGCCTTATTTGACAAGATGAAGTCCTGCGCGGAAAAACTCGGCCTCGATCATGATCAAACCCGAACGCTCGAAGACATCGTGATCGAGAACCACCAGTGCCTTCGTCGCTCGGAGATCTACTCACAAGTTATCGCTGGCCTTATGGATGCAAGGGCCTCCATCGTGAGCCACAACTTGAACGTCCTCATCAAGCAGTTTACGATTTGGACAATCGCTATCATGCTAGCCAATCTTGTAGTGGGTATTTTTTCCATGAACGTGCGGTTACCCGTTCCGATGGATAATGAACTGTGGCCATTTTTTCTGATTAACATCCTTGCCGTGGGTTCGGCGGTCGGAGTGTTCTGGATATCAAAAGTCCGGAAGTGGTGAGTGAGCGAAAAGCAAACTAGCCTGAGTCGCTAAATCAACTTGGTGGATAAATGATAGGATCGTGTGCTCAACAACCTAGAGGATGAAGAAAGGGGTGCATCCCTTGCACTCAAGGGTTCTTAAAAAAACCGAAACGGGATCAAATGATACCGAGCTTCATTTTACCAGCTTCACTGATCATCGCCTGATTCCACGGTGGATCCCACACCAATTCTACCTCGGCATCTTCGATGCCCTCGAGGGCAAGTATCTTGCTACGCGCATCGGCGGCGATCGTCGGGCCCATGCCGCAACCAGGAGCCGTGAGTGTCATTTTCACCAGTACGGTCGATTTGCTCTCGTCCAATTTAGTCAATTGGCAATCGTAGATGAGCCCGAGGTCAACAACGTTGACGGGAATTTCGGGATCGAACACCATTTTTAACTGGTTCCAAACGGCCTCCTGCTGGCTGCCTTCGACCTTGATTTTTTCGATGCCTTTTTCCGGATCTAGACCCAAGGCATCCGCGTCCTTAAGATCGATGCGCGCAAGGCCGCCCGGCGTGGCCACAGTGAAAGTGCCTCCGAGAGATTGAGTGATGACTACCGACATCCCAGACGGAAGAACAATCGGGTGTCCGCTCGGGATCTGAACGGCATCACATTCGCGTGTCAGCAAAATATCTCCTTGGGTGTGCATGGCGTAGAGAAGTATTGAGCCCAACGCGTGCTGTCGAGGGAATTTAGGGGAAATGCGTTCAGGAACGCGTCCGGGAGTCCAGGGCATCGCGAAGCGCATCGCCAAGAAAGTTCAACGCCAGCAATGTGGTCGCCATCGCGGAGGCGGGAAAAACGAGGAGCCACCAAAAACTGCGCACGGGGTTGATCGCGCCAGCTCCATCCGCAAGGAGGGACCCCCAACTCGCCTGCGGCGCCTGAACACCTAACCCCAGAAAACTCAAGAAGGATTCATCAATGATCACAGCGGGAATTGTAAGTGTCAGATAAATCAGAATGATGCCTCCGAGATTCGGCAGGAGGTGTCTAATTAGGATTCGGCTATGGGATTGCCCAAGCGCACGGGCAGCCGTGACAAACTGACGCGACTTCAGAGAAAGAACCTGCCCACGGACGATTCGCGCCATCGTCAACCACTCAATCACGCCAAGGGTGACGATAAGAATGGCAATCCGAGAGGACTGGACAAGGAACTCCAACCCCACAGATGCAGCCCAACCCTGAAGACTCGAATTAAAAGCATTGATCGCAATGAGGATAAAAATGAGGCGCGGGACGGAATAAAGAATGTCCACAACTCGCATCATGAGAGCATCGACGCGCCCCCCGGCATATCCCGCGACAAGCCCCCAAGAAGTTCCAATGAACAGACTCACCATCGCACCGCAAAATCCCACAAGCAGAGAGATGCGCCCCCCCGTGAGGAGTCGATACAGCACATCGCGACCATTGAGATCAGTGCCGAAGGGGTGCTCAAACGAAGGTGGCGCATATTGATTCGGCCCCGGTTCACCCAATGTCGATGCCATAAAAAATGGGCCGCAGACGCATGCCAGAATCACAAATCCAAGGAATGCCGCAGAAAAGCAAGCCACTGGATTTTTTTTCAACCTTATGAGGATACGAGGATCAGACATCGGCTTGGATACGCGGGTCGAGGTAGCTATAGACCAAATCGACAACGAGGTTAAAGACCACCAGCATGATACAATAAACGATCACCATTCCTCCAAGCAGGAAGCCGTCACGATTGAGTATGGAATTAACAAAAAAGCCCCCTGCTCCCGGAATATTGAAAACCGTCTCCACCACAATCGATCCCGTAAGGAGATGGGCAGCCAGAGGTCCCAGATAGGAAACAACAGGCAACAGCGCCAAGCGCAAGGCGTGACAGAACACCACACTCTCTTCCTTCAAACCCTTCGCTCGAGCGGTACGAATGAAATCCTGATCTAGTGTCTCCACCATGCTTCCACGCATAAGTCGGGCAACTACAGCCATCGCCGGGGCGGCCAGAGTGAGTGTCGGTAGAATCAAATAAGATGCCCCTCCCCACCCTCCTGCTGGAAACCACCCGAGAGTGAGAGCGAAAACGAGTATCAGCAACGGACCAACAATGTAGGCTGGAAGGGAAATAGCCGCCAATGCGATGAGCATGGAGCCATAGTCACGCCAAGTCTGATTGTGCATCGCCGCCAAAGATCCAAGCCAAACTCCTCCGATCGAGGCCACCAAAAATGCAGCTCCGCCAAGACACAGTGTCACAGGTAAAGTCTGCGCTAGGATTTCGTTGACCGAACGATTGCGATATTTTGTAGAGAGTCGCAAGTCGCCGCGGAGGAGGTCGGCTAGGTAGCCTGCATATTGTTGCCAAAGTGGTCCGTCGAGTTTGTATTTCTGAAGAAGTTGCTTCTCGATCGCTGGAGGAATTTTTCTCTCCCCGTCAAACGGCCCGCCCGGCGAAATCCGTATTAGCAAAAACGTGATCGTGACAACGCAGAACAAGACCGCAAAAAGAGAGAGCAGGCGTTTCACTAGGACGAGTATCATGGCGCGTATTGCCTATCATCCAGACACACTCCCCGAATCACAAGCTTTCCGATGCGAAAGCCACCGTTTCTTGGCGCTAGATTGAATTGCAGAAAACAATAGGATCGGGCAAATTTGTCCGACTCATGATTCCGACCGAGCATACCGATCCCATCAACTCCCGTATTCTGTCCATTTCTGAAGATAAGATTTCGGGATTCTCCCGCGAGCCATTCCACGAAATTTCCCGTCTGAGCGGTGTCGAACTCCCAGTCGTCCTTGAGCGCATCCGTGCCATGCTCGAAGCGGGAACGATTCGGCGGGTTCGCCAGACCCTACTTGCAACGAATCTTGCAGAAGGAGCCCTTGTCGCTTGGAAAGTGGCTCCGGAAAAACTCGACTCTGCGTTTGAATTCATGTTCCGCGAAGATCCTTTCTCCGGCCACGTTGTTGTTCGTTCTACCGACGCGAAGATCCCCGGCGAAGCCTATCGGCTTTGGACAACTGTCAAAGTTCCAGCGGGTCAATCGCTCGACGAGCACTGCAGCCTCCTTCTTAAAATCACGGGCGCGGAAAGCTACCGCCTCATGCCCGCAAAGGGGATCTTTGCGCTGGGCGTGGGACACGTTCGCCGCAAGCTCATTGAGCCTGGTGATCGCTCCGAAATGCCAGCCCGTATGCTTCGTACCGGCGTCGTTCAACTTACCGACCACGAGTGGCGTGTATTGATGACTCTCAAACGCGAGTTCGCCTTGAATGAGATCGCCGAACCCGTATGGGAAAACCGCGCTGCCGAGGCAGGTGTCTCCCTGAAGGAATTCTATGCAGTGGCGGAATCGCTTCATGAACGCAAACTGCTAGGCCGCTTTTCCACATTCCTCGAGCACGTCAAACCATCCCAAACCGGCGTGCGAGTGACCCGATTCAATGCCCTTTTCCATTGGGCTGTGCCAGTCGGACGCGAAGAGGAAGCGGGATCACAAGTCGGCCGCCACGAATGCCTCACCCACTGCTACTGGCGCGAAGGTGGCCCGGACTTTAATAATGTCAACATTATGGCCGTGGCCCACGGCACGGATCGCGATCGCGTCCTCACCTTTAAGGCCGCGATCGACCGCCACCTCGTGGAGGCCGGCTTCCCCGTAAGCTACACAAATGTCTTCTGGGGCGGTCGCAGTGAAATCAAACCCTCCGAAATCTCCCCCTTCGTTTACAAAAATTGGCACGCAAATCATAGCACCTGATTTTCTGCCCACCCAGCCTCACACGGGAGAAAAAATCTGCGCGTCACTTTGAGACCACTCCCCATTTCTATTGTAGAAATGGAGAAGCTTTTTTCACGTCTGTCGGAATCTCACCCGCCCTACAAAAAGGATGCAAATCTCACCCACTAAGAGAAACTGGCAGATGATTTATCGAGATTGAAGTCGCATGAGCTAAGCTTGGCGAGTGCGGATCGCTGTGACGATTTCGGCCATCACCTCGTCTTTATTTTTTGCTCCCAAGTTTCCTTTACCGTGAATACGTAGACTGACGTTTCCAGCCTCCACATCGCGTTTACCAACGACGAACATGGTATGAACCTTTTGCTGCTCGGCCTTGGCGATCTTTGCATTGACGCTATCTGGCGAGGTATCGCGCTCGCAACGGACTCCTTGTCCACGCAATGAGGCAACAATAGCATCGCAATACTCGATCACCATGGGGTCGTCGTTGATCGGCAATACGCGCACCTGTTCAGGGGAGAGCCAGAGCGGAAAGTTACCTGCGAAATGTTCAATGAGAACTCCCGTGAAGCGTTCCATCGAACCGAATGGAGCACGATGAATCATGACAGGCACATGGGACTTGCCGTCACTACCGACATACTTCAGACCGAAACGGATCGGCAGGTTGTAGTCCACCTGAACGGTACCCAACTGCCACTCTCGGCCGAGCACGTCTTTAACCACAAAATCGATCTTCGGGCCGTAGAATGCGGCCTCGCCGGGCTCTTCCGTGAAGGGAACATCGAGCGTCTTTGCGGCCTCGCGACAGGCGGTCTCGGCTTTGTCCCAATTTGCGGGATCACCAGTGTATTTATTGGAATCCGGATCGCGCAATCCGACACGAACGCGGTAATCAGTCATTCCCAATGTGGAAAGAACGGTGCGAACAAGTGAGAGACAGCCGAGAATCTCGGGGGAAACCTGCTCTTCCGTGCAGAAAAGATGGGCATCGTCCTGCGTGAATCCTCGCACGCGCGTGAGGCCATTGAGTTCGCCGCTCTGTTCCCACCTGTAAACGGTGCCAAACTCGGCCAAACGAACGGGTAGGTCGCGGTAACTGCGTGGCTGCGAGTCAAAGATTTTGATATGCATCGGGCAATTCATCGGCTTGAGCAAATAGCCATCGATCTCGCCAGCGGTGACACGGTTGGAGAGTTCCGCACACGAACATCCCTCGGAAGAAAGGCCAGCCAACGTCTCGCGGTCGATGAGGGGCGGAAATTGGGATTCTGCGTAATAAGGAAAGTGGCCAGAGGTCTGGTAAAGCCCCAAACGTCCGATATGGGGAGTGAAGACTTGGCTGTAGCCTTGTTTGCGAAGTTCGCCGCCGATGAAGTCCTGTAACTCCTGTCGGATGATCGAGCCTTTTGGGGTCCAGAGGATCAATCCTTGGCCGACCGACTCGTCGATATGGAAGAGTTGCTGCTCGCGACCGATCTTGCGATGGTCCCGTTTCTTTGCCTCCTCGAGCATGGTGAAGTGTTTCTCCATCTCGGTCTTGTTTTTAAAGGCCGTGCCATAAATGCGCTGGAGTTGGGGATTATTCTCGTCCCCTTTGTAGTACGCGCTAGCGACATGGGTGAGCTTGAACGCCCCGATATTTCCCGTTCGCATCACATGGGGCCCCGCACAAAGATCGGTGAACTCGCCATTGCGATAGATTGTGATCGTCTCGCCTTCGGGAATGTTTTGAAGGATGTCTAGCTTGAAACGGGATGGTGTATCGCGAGGAGCGAGGGAAGCGAGTTCGCCGCGCTCTGCCATAGCCAATGCATCACTGCGAGAGATTTCCACCCGCTCAAACGGATGGTTTGCCTTGATCTCAGTCTTCATCTCCTCCTCGATGCGGGCAAAATCTTCAGGGGTGATGCGGTGAGGCAGATCCACGTCGTAGTAAAAACCGGTATCCACAGGCGGACCAGCGGCAAACTGGGCCTCAGGCCAAACACGAAGAATGGCTGTGGCGAGAATGTGCGCGGCAGAGTGGCGAATGCGTTCGAGTTCAGTCATGGGATAAATTTTCTTATGGAGTGGGCGTCTTCAATTGGAGCAGAATAGCTTCCCCCGGAACCAGCAGGGGGATACCTTTTTTGACAGGATAGGCGACAGTGGCATCTTCGCGAATCCAGGCCCCATCTAGGTTTGGCTGGCCAGCGACCTGCATAGACTCCATCTCCTCACTTGTGGCCTGTCTTAGCTTTTTGCCCGTCTGTGGACAGATAAATAGCGAACTGTATTCAGGTATTGGCATCCGGAGCGTGGGTTTGGCCTAGTATTTGGGTACCGAAGGATCGACCCGTTCGGCCCAAGCAAGAATGCCGCCTTCGACGTTGAGGAGCTTCGAGAAGCCGGCCTTCTGGAGTTCCCTCACCGCCTTGGCACTGCGAACTCCGACCTTGCAATGAATGATGATTTCATCAGCGGAATCGAGTTCACTCATACGCGAAGCCAGTTCGCCAAGCGGAATGAGCTTCGAGCCGGGGATCTTCGCCACATCCCACTCGTAAGGCTCGCGTACATCCAGAAGAACAAATTTATCCTGTCGGTCGATTCGGGCCTTAAGCGCTTCGACGGTGATCTCTGGCACGGGGGCTTCGGCCTCCTCTTCGGCACGCGCCTGAGGAATCCCACAGAACTGATCGTAATCGATCAAATCGGTGATCGTTGGGTTTTCCGAGCAAACTGGGCAGCTTGGATCTTTCCGAATCTTGAACTCCCGGAATTTCATCTTCAGCGCGTCAAAGTGGACCAACCGGCCGATGAGCGGTTCACCGATTCCGACGATGAGCTTGATGGCCTCGATCGCCTGCATGACCCCGATGATGCCGGGCAAAACACCCAACACGCCACCTTCAGCGCAGCTAGGCACCATTCCTGGCGGCGGGGGCTCGGGGTAAAGGCAACGGTAGCACGGGCCACCAAGATGCGGGGCAAAAACTGTGCACTGACCATCAAATCGGAAAATCGAACCGTAAACATTCGGCTTCTTCAGAAAAACACAGATGTCGTTGGAAAGGTAACGGGTCGGAAAATTATCCGTCCCATCGATGACGATGTCGTAGGGCTCCACGATCTCCCTCGCATTCTCGGAGCTGAAGAGGGCGTCGTGGAGGTCTACTTGGACGTTCGGATTGATTTCCTTGATGCGGTCGCGAGCGCTGTTGAGTTTTTTACGACCGACATCTTTGGTTCCATGCAAAATTTGTCGCTGTAGGTTGGAATAATCCACCACGTCAAAATCCACCAAGCCGAGTGTGCCGATACCGGCGGCGGCAAGGTAAAGACCGATCGGGGATCCAAGGCCGCCTGTGCCGATGCAAAGCACTTTTGCGGCTTTCAAGCGCTTCTGACCTTCGAGTGTAACCTCCGGCATGATCAGATGGCGCGAGTAGCGGGCGATCTCATCGTTACTGAATTCGATGTCGGCAATGCGTGCGGGATCCAGAATACTTTTGCTCATATAAAATAAATAAGGGTTGGTGAGAATACCTAGCCCCTTTGTGAAAGCAAGTGCAGGTCGCGTCATAATCTCGCAATGGAGCCTTGACCTATACCGAGTCATCCTATATTTCGATCCGCTTGTGATGCTGATGCGAGCATTGCCACCCAAAACCATGATTATCTTCCGATCCGCCTACGCCAAAATATCGTTCCTCCTTTCCTTGCTCGTAATGGTCTCTCTTATGAGCAGCACCGCTCAAGATCCTTCGGAAACCGCTGGTCCGATTGTAAAAAGCATCGGGGTGGAAACTGTCGGCGCCCCAAGCATCACGAAGGAACGCGTGCTCGCGAACCTCGCCACCAAGGTCGGTCAACCCTACAGCGAGCGCACAGCCGAGCAGGATGTGAGATCCCTCTACACGACTGGCGGCGTCTCAAACGTTCGTATTTTCGCAGAACCCCTCGGTGATGGAGTCAAAGTCACTGTCCTCCTCCAAGGTCGCCCCGTTCTTGAGGAAGTCCTCATCGAAGGCACGTCCCAAATTCCTCTTCCGCGAGTGCGTCGTGATGTGGCCGTGAAGCCTGGCGACGTGGTGGACGAGGAAAAAATCGAAGCCAGCCGCCAGAAGATCCTCACTCTTTACTCGGATCGCAACTACGCCCAAGTGGACGTTCAATACCGCCTTCAAGATATCCCCGGAAAAAATCGCACCCGTTTGATTTTTGCCATCACGGAAGGCCCCCGGCTCATTGTCAAAAGGATCAGCTTTGTGGGAAATGACTCCGTTCTCGCCAAAGATCTGCGCGCAGCAATGAAGACCAAGTCCGAGGATATCCTCACTTTCTTCACAAAGAGCGGGCGCCTTGTCCCATCCCAAATCGAAGAGGATCGCTCTGCCATCCGTACTGTTTACCAAAATCGTGGATTTGCTGATGTCGAAATCTCCGAGTCCCAGACCGAACCTCTCAAAAAGGATGGCGTTGAGCTTATTTTCACAATCAAAGAGGGCACCCAATATCGCGTCAACAAGGTCTCCATTTCTGGTGTGAATATCGTTCCTCAAGGGGAAGTTCTGAGCCAAATGAAAATGCAAGCAGGTCAACTCTTCACGCCCAAAGGGATGAGCGACGACCTCAAGGCCGTGCGTGATTTTTACGGCAGCCGTGGATATGTAGACATGCTCGCCAACCCCCAAGTCCTCCCTGCAGGAACGGGTGCCGTCGAAGTGACCTACATACTCGATGAGGGAGTCCAATCCTACGTCAACCTCGTCAATATCCAAGGCAACACCCGCACGAAGGACAAAGTCATCCGCCGAGAACTTGCAGTGAAGCCGGGTGATATCTTTGACACAACGCTCGTCGATGTGAGCAAGAAGCGACTGGAAAATTTAAACTACTTTTCGAGGGTGGATACCCAACCCACTGACACAATCGTTCCTGGAAGAAAGGATTTAAACTTGATTGTCGAAGAGAAGCGTACTGGTTCCTTCAACTTCGGTGCCGGTTTCAGCACGATCGATAGCTTGATCGGATTTGCCGAACTTCAGCAAAGCAACTTCGACATCGCGAACTGGCCAAACTTCACCGGTGGCGGCCAGCGTTTCCGTGTCCGCACTCAATACGGACTGAAGCGTAGCGACTTTGTCATCTCGCTCACCGAGCCATGGTTCATGGGCTACAAGCTCTCCACTGGAGTGGAAGCCTTCTACCGCAATGCGAACTTCCTCTCCTCAGCCTACTCGCAGGAAAACGTAGGCGTCGCCTTCCAGATGCGGAAGCAAATCTGGCGCGCCTTGGCGGCTCGTGCAGAGTATCGCATTGAACGCCTTCGCATCTACGATGTTGATGACAACAACGGCACAGGACTCAATGACAAGGTCATTGAAGAGTCCGAGGGCACCTACAACAAGAGTGCGGTCACAGGATCTCTCATATGGGATACGCGTGACAGCCTCTTCCTCACCCGCAAGGGCGAGACGGTCGAGTTTACGGGCTTCGTAGGCGGCGGACCATTAGGCGGTGACGTGCAAGATTATGGCCTGTCGCTCGAAGCCTCCAAATACTTCCCACTTCCTTGGGATTTGATCTTCCTCGTCAAAGGTCAACTTTCGCTCACCGAAGGTTGGGGGTCAGATAAAAAAGACAAATATGGCGACGGAGTTCCGATCTTTGACCGGCTCTATCTGGGTGGCGCAAACAATATGCGCGGATTCAACTTTCGCGAGGTCGGGCCAGTCGATTCAGAGGATAACCCGATCGGCGGCAACTCGCTTGGCTACTTGACCATGGAGCTCACCTTCCCGATCATTAGCCGCGTTCGCGGTGCGGTCTTTACCGATGCCGGCGTCGTTAATAGCGATTCCTACGACTTCAGTACCTCGGGAGCAAATGTTGATATCGGTATCGGCCTCCGTTTGGATCTTCCCATCGGCCCTGTCCGAGTCGACTACGGCGTCCCTGTCATCCACGACGAATGGAACGGCCCTCCCGGAAAATTCCAATTCAACATCGGATATCAATTTTAAGAAGTTACTTTGAAAAATTTGAACACATGAGGCCCAGTGTTGTCTCAATTGCTCATCTCACCAACAACCAACCAATACAATACATGCTCAAATCCCTGCTCTCATCCACGATCGTAGCCACAATCGCTCTCAGCTTTGCCGCCTCTGCCCATGCGGAAATGAAGGTCGGCACACTGGATATGAATAACGTCTTTACGCAATACTATCGCACTAAAGACGCCGAGACCAAACTCAACGAAGCCCGCGCTGCCGCAAAAAAAGAACTCGATGACCGCCTTGAAACGCTCAAAAAGTCGATGGACGAGATCAATAAAATCAGCGCCGACATCGAAAAGCCCGAACTAGGCAAAGACGCCAAAGAAAAAGCCGCCAAGTCCCGCGATGAAAAGGTCGCCGAAGCTCGCAATCTGGATCGCGAAATCGCAGAGTTTCGTGGCACCCGCGAGCGCCAACTTCAAGAGCAATTCATGCGCATGCGGAAAGACATCGTTGATGACATCATGAAAGTTGTCACCGTGAAGGTTCAAGAATCAAACTACGACCTCGTTTTCGATAAGTCCGGCATGAGCATAGGGCAAATCCCTGTGATCGTCTACTCGAAGGAGTCAATGGACTTCAGCAAGGACATCATCGACACCTTGAACAAAGGGGTCGCGAAACCCGCCGAGCCAGCTAAAAAATAATGCGTCTTCGTGAGCTAGCCGAGCGGATCAACGCCCAGCTCGCACCGGAATCGCAGGATCTGGAGATCTCCGGCTTGGCATCCCTCGGGGATGCCAATACGGGGGATCTCTCCTTTTACGGAAATCCTAAGTATCTCACGGCTCTCCGAAAGTGCCGCGCTTCCGTGGTACTTGTCCCAACGGCTTTTAATGAACCCGTTTCCCCCCTCTGCCTTAGTGTGGAGAATCCTGCCGAAGCTTTTGCAGAGTTACTTCCTCTCTTCACGCGTCCGCCCATCTCGCATGCGCTAGGGATTCATCCCACCGCGGTGATTGATCCGTCAGCGAGCCTTGGTGAGGGATGCTCGATCGGCGCCCATGTCGTCATCCAAATGAACACCCGTCTAGGTGCTCGATGCATCGTCGAAGCAGGTGGTTTCATCGGCGAAGAATCGACACTGGGAGACGACTGCCACCTTTATCCCCATGTCTCCATACGCGAACGTTGCACGATTGCCGACCGAGTGATCCTCCACAACGGCACCGTGATCGGTGCCGACGGGTTTGGTTACGAGCTCAGTGAAGGTTGTCATAAAAAAATCCCTCAGACTGGCACCGTCCAAATCGACAACGATGTCGAGATTGGCGCGAATTCCACTGTCGATCGCGCCCGCTTTGGACGCACTTGGATTCAAGAAGGCACAAAAATCGACAACTTAGTCCAGATCGGCCACAACGTTACCATCGGTCGCCATTGCATCCTATGTGCTCAAGTCGGCATCTCAGGCAGCACCCGCGTGGGCAACTATGTCACCCTCGCTGGCAAGGTTGGACTCAGTGGCCATATTGAAGTGGGCGACAAGGTCATCATTGGCGCCATGTCGGGACTCTCCAAAAGCGTGCCCCCGAACTCGGTTATGTTCGGGGTCCCAGCCCAGCCACTTCGCGATTTCAAAGAAAACTACGCTCTATTAAAAAATATTCGGAAGCTTTATACCCGCGTCAAAGCCCTTGAACTTAAATCCCCGCAGGAAGATTGATCTCTCTTCCGAATCGAACTCCTCTAGCGAGAAATCAGAAAATGGTTCCAAAGTCCCGGTTTCATAGGATTGCCATGCACATTTTCTGGGATTAACATTTCTCTGTGCAAAGCGAACAACAGGTTGCGGAAGATATCGAGCTGATTCAAAAGATCGGCACTGGCGACCGCGCTAGCTTTGAGGAGTTTTATCGTCGCTATGCCGCCCTCATCTACTCCACCGCTTTCCGTGTCCTCAACCAACAAACGGAAGCCGAAGACGTCATGCAAGACGTCATGTTTATGATTTGGGAGAAGTCCCCCATGTTCGACTCTGCTCGAGGGAAGCCGCTCACTTGGGCCATCACCATGACCCGCAACAAGGCCATCGACCGCCTTCGCTCGATCCAACGCCGTATTCGCCTGCATGATGAAGTCGAAAACGAAGTCTCACTCTCCCCCCATTGCTACGATCAAGCCCCAACCAACTCACTGGAAGCAACTGAACAATCGCGGATGGTGCGGTCAGCGGTCATGAAATTAAACAAAGAGCAACGCGAAGTCATCGAATTGTCTTTCTTTGGAGGCATGACACAGCAAGAAATCGCTACCCGCATAAAGTCGCCGATTGGAACAGTCAAAGCCCGAATCCGTCGCGGAATGCTACGGCTCAAAAAACTTGTTTCTCCCACTTTTTAAAAGTCAATTCTACCCCCTTTATGCTTGAAATCAAGAGCGTCTCGCTTCACGTCAATGAAAACGAACGACCACTCCTTTCCGACGTTAGCGCCGATTATCCCCTAGCCCACTTTGGAGCGATCATCGGCCCCTCGGGATGCGGCAAGACAACCCTTCTCAAACTCATTGCAGGCATCGCTCCCGGCGAGGAGGAAGGCCAGGTCTTTTGGAAAAACCGCGACCTTGAAGAAGACGACTTCTCCCCTGGAGAGATAGCCTATGTCCCCCAATTCAGCATCGCTCACGATGAACTCACCGTTAGGGAATGCGTCACTTATGCCCTCCGCTTGCGCGTTCGCGCTTGTGATTGCCCAGACTTCACGGCGACCGTGAGTGAGATTTTGGGCGAGGTCGATATGCTGGACCTGGAATCCCGCAGCGTGAAGATTCTCTCCGGCGGCCAGCGTCGCCGACTCGCACTCGCGATGGAACTCACCAGCAAACCCGATATCCTCCTCTGCGATGAGGTTACAAGCGGACTCGACCCAAGCTCGGAGGATGATATCGTTCGCCTGCTTCACGGTCTTTCCCGCAAGGAAAACCGGCTCATTCTTTCGGTCACCCACAGCCTTGAGCACATCGAACTCTACGATTCCGTGCTCGTCCTCTTCCAAGGCATCGTGGCCTACCACGGGCCAGCCAAGTTCCTGGCTCATTACTTTGCCGTCAAACATCCGAACGAAGTCTATGCGAGGCTGGAGATGCGCACTCCGGAAGAGTGGGCCTCCTCATGGAGCAAGCACAGCGACGCACTCAAGGAAGCTGGCAAACCTAGAAGGACGAGAAAAAAAACCCAAGCAAAGTCTGATATCACACCCTCGAGCGAGGACGAAGCCAGCGAGGAGACGGCGACCCTGCCCGGACCGATGAGCCAGTTTCTGACGCTTCTGTCCCGCCGCTTGCTCGTCTTCTTACGCAGTCGCCAACAACTCCTTCTTCAGATCGGCCTCATTTTTGGGTTTCCTCTTCTCGTGGCCATCTTTGCTTGGAACGGCCTTCCCGCCGTCAAGAACCTGAGCATGGGCCTCGATCTCAATTTGCTTCAGCAACTCAACGAAGCCCGTGATTTTTTAATCCAATCCAGCAAGGTCGGTAGCCTTGTATCGGGCATCGTCATGTTCCAAGTCATCCTTCTCACCCTCATGGGAGCGAACAACTCGGGGCGCGAAATTGCCGCCGAGCGCCTCATTTTTGAGAAGGAAAAACTCTCGGGACTTAACTCCCTCGCCTACGTCGCTAGCAAGTCCGCCTTCCTAGGGTTCATGGTTCTCGCCCAATCTTTATGGATGGGATTTTTTGTTCACCAAGTGTGTGGATTTCCCGGGAATTTTGAAGTTCAACTTTTTCTTCTTGTCCTAGTGAATGCGGCGATGACCTCGATCTGCCTGGCGATATCCAGCCTCATGCGATCCCCTGAGCAGGCTTCGCTTGTTTCTATTTATCTCGTGGGCTTCCAGCTTCCGCTATCTGGGGCTGTGCTGGCGCTTCCAGAACTTCTCGGCACTCTCGTACGACCCTTCGTGTCGGCCTACTGGAGTTGGTCGGGAATCCTCCAAACACTCAAAGAAGAACGCTACTACGACATCGTTCAAACAGTAGTCCAAAGCCCCCTGTCCTCACTCTCCCTTTGCATCTGGATCCTGCTGGCCCATATCGCGGTCGGTCTTTTTATCACTTACCTCGGATGTGAGCGGCGCCACATTAATTGAGGTCGCCAGATTTTTTTCAAAAAAAACCCCGCCCGCAATGAAGCGGACGGGGCATGAAAGCTGAAAATGGCGAATCGTTTACTTAACGATGTGACCTGAGATGTGTTTGGTCATCTCGAACATAGTCACTTGGCCCTTACCACCGAAAACAGCCTTGAGAGCTTCGTCAGCGTTGATGAGAGTCTTTTTTGTCTTATCTTGAAGTCCGTTCTTCTTGATGTAGTCCCATACTTTTTTGGTGAGTTCACCACGACTCACTGGGGTTGAACCGATGACGACTGCAAGCACCGCATCAGGCTGCACGGGCTTGAGGAGGGCTGCGTTTGGTTTGCGTTTAGGTTTTTCTGTAGTTGGCATATTGGATTTATTGGATTGTAAGTTAGCACTGAATCACCACCCGACCTGATTTTTTAAGAACAGGATTTGTCTTCATTAATGAAAACTTCTGGGGGGTGATGTAGGCGACACTTACCAAGGCCGCACCCAACTCGTCGATACTTTCTTTTGGGTTTTTGACCCCGCTAGGATTCCTAAAATCAAATCCTTTAAAAATATGTGGCTTGCAATTTTCGGAGGCTACAAAGAATCTTCATTCCGCTTCCAACGGGTCTTAGCTGCCCAGTCACGGATGCGGTGATTTTTTCCAAAAACAAATACGGATAATTTATAATGGCGACAACGACACTCGAGCATCCAGATGCCCTCACACGCAGCCTTCAGGCGATGCAGGAAACAGACGAAATGCTGGGCGAGAAGATGGTGATCAACATGGGCCCGTCCCATCCCTCCACCCACGGCGTCCTCCGCATGGTATTGGAACTCGATGGTGAAGTCGTCACCAAGGCCGTCCCAGAGATCGGCTACCTCCACCGAGGAGATGAAAAAATCGCTGAAAACATGCAGTATAACCAGTTTGTCCCTTACACCGACCGACTGGACTACCTCTCCCCGATAGCGAACAATGTTGCCTACGCCCTCGCCGTTGAAAAACTCATGGGCTGGGAACTCCCGCCCCGAGGGAAGGCGATACGCGTCATCTGCTGCGAACTCGCCCGCATCTCCTCCCACCTCTTGGCCACGGGTTGCCTTGGCATGGATCTCGGCGCGACAACCCTCTTCCTTTACACCTTCACCGAGCGCGAAAAGATCTACAACATGATCGAGCAACTAACGGGTGCCCGATTCACGACCAGCTACACACGGGTAGGCGGCCAGACACGAGATCTTCCGCCGACCTTCCTCGCGATGCTCAAGGATTTCCTAGCGTCCTTCCCCGCCGCATTTGATGATGTCGATAAGCTTGTGACCCGCAACCGTATCTTTGTCGATCGCTGCCGCGATGTTGGCGTCATCAGCAAGGAAGATGCAATCGCCTTCGGGCTCTCTGGACCGAACCTTCGGAGTTCCGGTGTCGATCACGACCTTCGCAAAAAGCACCCCTATCTCGACTACCAAATCTACGACTTTGATATCCCGATCGGTGCTGCTGGCGATTGCTTCGACCGCTACCTCGTCCGCATGGAGGAGATCCGCGAAAGCATCAAAATTCTTCGCCAAGTGGTCGACAAACTTCCTTCCGGCCCGATCAATTGCCAAGATTCCAAGAGCATCCTCCCCGAAAAAACTGCGGTTCTCACCAAGATGGAGGAACTCATCCATCACTTCATTATCTCCACCGAGGGCATTCACGCCCCTGCCGGTGAGATTTATTTCGGCGCAGAAAACCCGAAAGGCGAACTCGGCTTCTACATTCACAGCAAAGGCGGCGGCGTTCCCTACCGCATGAAAATCCGCTCACCCTCATTCTGCAATATCAGCATTCTTTCCAAGATGCTTCCAGGCAGCATGGTATCCGACGTCGTGACCATTCTTGGTTCACTCGACCCCGTCTTCGGCGAGGTAGACCGCTAGTCGATCGAATTTTTTATAAAATGACTCTCGCAAACCTCCTATCAGAGACCCAGATCATCCCAGAACTTGTCGCGACAGAGCGTTGGGAAGCTATCCATGAAATGGTGGACACCCTCGTTAAATCGGGCAAGATCGAAGCTTCCGATCGGGATTCCATTATGGTTTCCATCCGGCAACGGGAAGAGACCATGAGCACGGGTATCGGATTTGGCATCGCGATTCCTCATGCCTCCTCCTCGAAAGTCAACGATGTCGTCGCCTCTTTTGGACGCTCCTCGGTCGGCATCCCATTTGAATCCCTAGACGGCGAACCGGTTTCCCTCATCGTGCTTTTTGTTGTTCCGAAGGATCAGTTTCAAACCCACCTTCGAACCCTCGCCGCGATTGCCAAATTTCTTAATGACAAAACTGTCCGTGAGGAACTCGGCAAAGCCGAAGATGCGGAAGCGATCCTGAACGTCTTCGAAAACCGTTCGCCCCGTCAATAATGGCAACCCCGCGCGAACTTCTCGCTGCGCGTGTGCGTGCCGCGCTAAGTTCTTCAGACCTTGACCCAGCCCGTGGTGATGTAACCCAATCCGCCGACTCGCGGTTCGGGGACTATCAAGCAAATGCCGCCATGGCACTCGCCAAAGAAAAACGCGCCAACCCGCGCGATGTCGCTGCCCAGATCATAAGCCAACTCGACGTTACTGGGATTTCCGCCCAACCCGAGATCGCGGGCGCTGGCTTTATCAATTTCCGCCTCGAGAATTCCTTTCTCTCCACCGCACTCTCGGCGATGGCAAAGGACGAGCGACTCGGCGTCTCACTAGTGGCTCAACCACGCAAAATTGCGGTGGATTTTAGTTCCCCGAATGTGGCCAAGCCCATGCACGTCGGCCATATCCGTAGCACAATACTAGGAGACTGCCTTGTGCGTGTCGCCCGCTTTCTCGGCCACGCTGTCATCACCGACAACCATATCGGCGATTGGGGCACCCAATTCGGCAAAGTCATTTACGGTTGGAAGCATTTTCTTGATCGCAAGGCTTTGGAAAAAGATCCCATTTCTGAATTGGTTCGCCTCTACCGGGAGGTGAACCGCCTCGAGGAAACCGACGAGACCATCAAACGCGTGGCCCGCGAAGAACTCGTCAAACTTCAAGCAGGCGATCCCGAAAATTTTGCTATTTGGACTCAAACCGTCGAGCTATCGTGGCGGGAATTTGAAAAGCTCTACACGCTTCTCGACATCCGCTTCGATGAACGGCTTGGCGAAAGTGCCTACAACGACGCCCTAGCCCCTCTTTGCGCCGAACTCGAGAAACGCGGCATCGCGACCGAGAGCGAAGGCGCACTCTGCATTTTCTTCCCAGCCATTCCTTCCCTCGAGGGCAAGCCTGCCATTGTTCGTAAAAGTGACGGCGGATTCCTCTACGCCACCACAGATCTCGCCACCATCGAGTATCGCATACGCCACTGGAATCCCGATTCCATCTGGTATGTCGTCGGCGCCCCCCAAGCCCTCCACTTCCAACAAATCTTTGCCGCAGCGAAACTCATGGACATCCAATGCGATATGCGTCACATCGCTTTTGGCAGCATCCTCGGTGAGGATCGCAAGATCATGAAAACCCGCTCGGGTGAAAATGTCGGCCTCAGCGAAGTCTTGACCGAAGCCGTGGATCGCGCACGCCGCATGGTCGAGACCCGCTCTGAAAAACTCCCTCAAGAGGAAATCGAGTTGACCGCCCACATCATCGGCCTCGGTGCAGTCAAATATGCGGAACTCTCCCAAAACCGCCTCACCGATTACGTCTTCTCGTGGGATAAGCTCCTTGCCCTTGACGGAAATACCGCCCCCTATCTTCAGAATGCCTATGTCCGCATCCGCTCGATCTTCCGCCGCGCGGAAGAAGATGCGGATACCACCGCGCCCATTCTTTTGGACGCACCCGCTGAACGTATTCTGGGCCTCAAATTGCTCCAATACGCGGAAACTATTCCCGTCGTTCTAGACGATTTCCGACCGAATATCCTCGCCAACTATCTTTACGAATTGGCGAACACCTACCATTCGTTCTACGAGGCCTGTCCGGTGCTTAAAGCCTCCACACCCAATCTGCGAGCCAGTCGACTCCTTCTCAGTTCCCTCACTGCCCGCACGCTTTCTCACGGACTTTCTCTCCTCGGCATACGCTGCCCGGAGAAAATGTAAAGCCTCCCGCCCACGCGGGGATCCAGCCCCGATTTCTTATCGACCGAAGAAGCGACGAATCCCTTTGGACGGGCTTTTGGCTGCGACGGGTTCGTGATGAAGAGGACGACTCGGACGCGGTCCCGTGGGCTCCTCTGATGCCGACATCGTGATAGGAGCATACTTACGAGGGATTCCGCGGCCAATGAACTTCTCCAGAGAGCGCAAGGGTGCGCGGTCTTCAGAAGTGACAAAACTGATAGCGTCACCCACGGCTTTTGCGCGACCCGTACGGCCGATGCGATGAACATAATCCTCAGGATGCGGAGGGAAGTCAAAGTTCACCACATGTGAGATCCCTTCAACATCAATGCCTCGCGCAGCAATATCCGTGGCGACAAGAACGCGCACCGTCCCAGCCTTGAAATCACGGAGAGCGCGAATGCGCTGATTCTGTGAACGGTTGGCGTGGAGTGTGGCCGTGGTGATGCCAGATTGCTCCAACCGACGCGCTACGCGGTCAGCTCCATGCTTGGTGCGAGTAAATATCAACACCATCTGCATCGCTGTATCGCGAAGAAGATGAAGAAGGAGATTCTGCTTACCAGGATGCGGAACCTCATAGACACACTGCTCGACTGTCTCGGCAGGGTTGGATCGCTTGCCGACTTGCACGACTTTGGGTGATTCCTGAAACTCACGGGTGATCTTTTCGATCTCAGCAGAGAGTGTCGCCGAAAAAAGTAGCGTCTGTCGTTGACGCGGGAGGGCCTTCACAATCCGGCGGATGTCGGGAAGGAATCCCATGTCCAGCATTCGGTCGGCCTCATCGAGAATCAGAAATCGCAAGGCGGAAAAATTCGCACATCCACGCCCCATCAAGTCCAGCAGGCGACCAGGCGTGGCGATAATGATGTCAGCCCCATCACGCAGAGCGGCCATTTGTGGACGTTCTCCCACACCACCGTAAACAAGGGCGATCTGGATCGGAAGGTTCTTGCCATAGCGGCGCACGTTTTCCTCGATTTGAACAACCAACTCACGAGTCGGAGCAAGGATTAGCGCGGACGTCCGGCGCTGTGGAACAGGCTTCGCTGCCGCCAGCATATTGAGAATCGGCAACGTGAATGCCGCCGTCTTGCCAGTGCCGGTTTGCGCGATGCCGATGATATCCTTGCCGGTGAGGACTTCAGGAATGGCTGCAGATTGAATCGGTGTCGGCTCGGTGTAACCTGCGTCACGGATAGCGGATAGGATGTGGTCGTTAAGACCAAGTTGACGGAATGGCATAAGAAATATAAGGACTGAGTTACTCCCCTCCCCCAAAAGCACTCACTGTATTTCCGAAGAAGAAAAAAAATCGGGGCGAGAGGATTCGAACCTCCGACCTCCTGGTCCCAAACCAGGCGCTCTACCAAGCTAAGCTACGCCCCGTAGCAAAAATCATTCTGCACTCTTCATCGATTGCTTGCAACAGGAAAAGACATTGCGTGAATAAAACGAGATTTTTGGGAGACCAAATTGAAGACACTTTAATGCTTCGCCGCTTCGATGATATCGACCCAGATAGGCAATGCCAGCGAACCTCCATAGCCACCCGGACGAATCGGACGCGGCTTGTCAAACCCCACCCAAACCCCACAGGTAAGATGGGAGTCAAACCCCACGAACCAAGCGTCAAGAAAGTTGTTTGTGGTGCCCGTTTTTCCCGCTCCATATCCAGTAAGTCCGTATTCATGGGCATGCGAAGCCGTACCACGCTCGACAACTTGTTCAAGAAGGGCTGCCGTCATTTGTGCTGCCGCAGGCTGAAGAATCGGAATTTTTCCGCGCGTGGATTTATAAAGAATCGTGCCGGAATCATCAATCACTCGGTCGATAAGGTAGGGCTGAAGTTTCATACCTCCTGTTGCAAAGACCGTATAGGCGGCAGTGATATCTTTGAGGCTGGTTTCAAATGTGCCTAGACAAAGCGAGGGAAAACGGG
>CAMDOJ010000002.1 GCA_945903555.1 Chthoniobacter flavus | reverse complement strand
CTCAGGCCCATTCGGTGAATTGTAAATGGAGTACGAATACCAAGTCCCATTCGGCCCTTGAGCTGGAACGGAATACACCCCCCAATGAGTATAAATACCAAACTTTCCCTCCCGAAGCCACTGCGGCGTTTTCCGATTCGATAAGGAATTCCACGTTGACTCGTAGTGTTTTACTGGTTCGTTCGCAACAAGGGGGGCTATCGCGAAGACTGAGTAAAGGAGGAATTTGAAGGACAATTTGATCATAAGGTTTTTGACTTCGGAATTATTGCTTAGAAAAGATCGCTTGCCGCCGGTGTTGGTATCCTCATGGGGTCCGACATAAAGTCGTCTGAGCCCGATTTGCACAGCCCCATCTCAGACGATGCCAGCAGAAGAAAAAACCTACTCATTAGGTATGCAGATTTCATTTAAAAGGGGGTTAGTGAATTAAAATTTGTAAAACATGCAGCCACCACTGTCAGCCTAGCCATTTGGCCAGTTTCTGATCCCGATCTGGGAATGACTTTTCATCTCGCTTGCTGTGTGCCTCAGTATTGATGAGCCTCTGATACCAAAAGCAACTTGCTTTTAGATTTTAGAAGAGGGGCACAGCGCGTCTCTCGGCGCAAGCCTCTCACGGAGACACAAAGACACGGAGAAAAGTTCTCGGCCGGAACGCTGACGTCCTCGTCGGCATCATCGCCTCGCTTCGGTTTCAGGTCTCCGGTTTCAGCATTTTCCGTCGTCCCTCATGTATGCCGGATTCAAGCGCTTCGCTCCCGATTAGGATCCCGGCGCGGTTCCAAGATTTGGCACGTCTGATGCTATGTATGTCCCAACCCACCTTGAACAATGAAAAAAACAATTATTACCTGCCTGAGTGTTTCCTGCATCGCATTGAGCAGATTTTATTTTGCTGACCAATCCTCCAGTTCCCAAAGCGCCTCTACCTTTAAACAGCCAATCGTTGACCCTAGCGGGATCGCGCCCGTTACAGTGAATGACAATGCGCACGACGCTTTGAACTCCTCTCAATCGAGCGCTCAACCGTCAGCTATAAAAGCTACGTCCCCAATTCGCTCGACGGATTCGGATGCGCTCGCCTCAAACCCAACTCAAAACAAAGCCTCCTATTCTCCCCAGGACCGCTCAGAATCGAGCGCTCCTGCGAATGATCCGAATCCGACAAGCAACGAGGTCGTTCAACTCCTCCAAAGCACCGACATGAGTAACCCCCAGGAGCGCGAGAAAGTCGTAGCTCGAATGTCTCAAATCGAGGAGGCCCGCATGGATAGTGTCCTAGAAAAGGCTGACCAACTCGGAATCCCTGTGCGCATCGATGCAGGCGGCGGAAAGGTCTCCGTCCTCCACGATTTTCGTGGCGACCAACCGCTCTACCGCACCACCAACAACCGAAACGCGGCCATCTCCACAGGAGCGAACCTTCTTCAGGCCTCACCCTACGGACTCGATGGCGCCGGTGTAAAAGTCGGTGTCTGGGATGCTGGCTCGATCCGAACCACTCATAGGGAATTGACCGGGCGCGTCACAAAAAAGAATGCCACATCCCCGCTGGACGACCATTCGACACATGTGGCCGGCACCATCGCATCCAGCGGAGTCGATGCGAACGCCAAAGGGATGGCACCAAAATCCACGATCGATTCCTACGATTGGGATAACGATTACGCTGAAATGACTGCGACCGGCGCAGCCACGGCGACTGCCCTCGCTTCCGTATCACTTTCAAACCACTCCTACGGATACGGCGCGAACTCCGATGACATGGGCCGCTACGAGAAGGAAGCTCAGACGGTGGATGCCCTCGTCTGGGCTATGCCCTATTACCTCCCGCTTTGGGCCGCAGGCAATGAGCAAGACTCCCTTACCGGACTCGGCGGTTACCAGTCCATCACCTTCAATTCGCTCGCAAAAAACATTCTCACCATCGGAGCGGTGAATGATGCCGTCGTGGCCGGCGTTCGCAATCCCTCATCCGGATCGATGAGCTCATTCTCAAGCTGGGGGCCCACTGACGACGGACGCATCAAGCCAGACCTTGTTGCCAATGGAGTGAGTGTTTACTCCAGCACTGCAACCAGTGACTCCGCCTACGATGGAACCTACAGCGGCACCAGTATGGCAACGCCCAATGCCGCCGGCTCAGCTGCCCTCCTACAGCAACTCTATGCGAACTCATTCGGTCAACGCCCCCGCGCCAGCCTTCTCAAAGCGCTCCTCATCCATACGGCAGACGACCTCGGGAACCCTGGTCCCGACTACAAGTTCGGCTGGGGATTGATTAATCTGAAAGCCGCTGCGGATATCGTTCTCGCGCATAAGGCCAACCCCACGGCACCCCGGATCATTCAGAATGCCATCACATCCACACTTAAAACGACAACGACCACATTCACGTGGGATGGAGTCAGCCCCATACGAGCCACCCTTTCCTGGACAGATCCCGCCGGAACGCCACAAACCGCCGCCGACAGCAGGACTCCCAACGTTGTTCACGATTTAGATTTGAAAATCACAGGCCCGGATGGAGCCACCACTTATTTTCCCTATGTCATGCCATTCGTGGGGACCTGGAGTGCCGCCGCCATGTCAGCGTCAGCGACCCCAGGCAAAAACCGGGTCGACAACACAGAACAAGTTTACTTATCCAATCCAAATAGGTCAGGCACCTACACGGCCACTGTTTCCATGGAAGGCCAACTCACTACAAACTCGCAACCCTACGCACTCGTTATTACCGGTGTCTCGGGCACAATCACGCCGCCTCCCACACCAACGCCATCCCCCACACCGACGCCATTGAATCCAGCTCCCACCGTGAGTCTCAACTCACCCACCAACGGAGCCAGCATCACCCTCGGAGCTCAATTCACCCTCGCAGCTAACGCGGATGACCTCACATCAAATGGCGCTGTCGGAGTCATCTCCAAGGTGGAATTCTTCAACGGCACAACCCCACTTGGCGCCGCTACCGCAGCTCCGTATTCAATTGTGTGGAAACCCACCGCTGCCGGCAATTATATCCTCACTGCCCGCGCCACCGACAATCAAGGTGCGATAGGCACTTCGGCGTCCGCCACAGTGAGCGTCCTCGCCGCACTTCCTGCCCCCACCATTTCCTCTTTCGCTCCACCGAGCGGATCCGTCGGAACGAGCGTTTTGATCAATGGAACAAACCTCTCCAGCGTCACAGGAGTTCAATTTAACGGCATCACTGCCTCCGTCTGGAAAATCATCTCAGCCACTCAAATCAGCGCCACAATCCCCCTTGGAGCCACTACTGGACCAATAAGAGTAGCCACCGCGACGACGAGCACCACGAGTTCAACAGTCTTCACCATCACAACACAACTCACCCGCGTTGTGATTAGCCAGATCTACGCCGGAGGAGGACGTAGGTGGTCGGACTACAGCCACGACTACATCGAACTTCACAACCCGGATGCGACACCCGTTCGTTTAGATGGATGGACTCTCCAGCTTGCCGGCGGATCCGGATCTCGGTGGATAGCTATTTCGCTCAAAGGTTCCATCCCCGCAAAAGGCTACTATTTGGTGGCGCTTGCCGGCGGTCGGTTCGAATACGATCTTCCAAAAGCTGACGCCTCCGGATACTTCGACCTCGCTGTCAAACAAGGCAAAGTCGCCCTCATGCGAAACTCCGCCATCCTAAACATCTCCTCACCCCTTGGATTATCTCAACTCAGCGACCTCGTTGGCTACGGGTCGGCGAACGCCTACGAAGGGTCCTCCCCAGCCATTTCTCCGGAACGCTACGATGCCATCTTCCGTGCGAACGCTGGGGCTACCGACACCAATGACAATTATGAAGACTTCGACTGGGGCTATGCCGCACCTCGCAACTCCGCTACCCCCGTCACCCTCCGCAAAAATCAGCTCCTCCCGAAAAAATTCCGCTGATACCTATTGTTCTTTGAAAGGGAACTATTCATTCATCAGCAAATCACGGGAAGGTAGTCCAATGCATTTGCGTTAAAAACCTCTTCATGCTGATCCAGGCTGAGTGGATTTTATGACACATTTCAGGCTTGGATTCGTTCCCGTTTTTCAGCATAAAAGTTAAAGCATTAGGAATTCCTGTGGCCGCATTAGGCGGGTCAGGGTGCCAACCGGGGAAGGAGAAATCCCACGGTGGTTTGCGAAGGCGGAAACGCTAAGCGATGTGCGGGTGACGAACCCGAACAACAAAATCTCCTCGGACTTTATTGCCCGAGATTCCTGGTGAGAAACCCAAAAGGAGACACACCATGAACACACTCGAAACACCATCCATCCGCGTTCTCGCGCACAATCCAGACCACCACCTCTGGAACAACCACGGCACCTGGTGGTGCCACTACACCGTCCACCTGCCGGACTACACCAAGCGCCGGGTGCGTCTGAGCCTCGGCACCCCGAGCGTCGAGCAGGCCCGCAAACTGCGCGATCAACTCCTGCGTCGCGCGTTGAAGGGAGGCTGCCTATGAAAAAGTTCAGAGGAATCCGCTACATATTCAGGCCAAAATCTTATTGGGATGATTCGGACCCGCTGAAGGCCATCCTTAAGAATATCAAAGGCGAGAAGCGTCGCCAGATGGTGATCGATTATTGGAATGCCGGGCATCTGGAAAAATTGAATGCAACGCTGCTTCAGGATGAACTCGGCACGGAAGATCGGCGCAGTTTTGGGCGCATCCACCCCTCATTCATGGGCGGCGAGTATCTTCCAGGCTACCTACCCGGTGAAGTGGAGATCGCCCGCATCTGGCTGCAATCTACGACAAGCGATGTGATCAGCCTTCGAGCCTGTCCAAGGCCATCAGGCATCTCCTACCGCATCGAGGATGAATACGAGGGCCAGTTCACGCTGCCTATCACCGAGTCTCGATTTCCCCTCTCTCTGGGCGAGTTGGTGCGCCAGTTCGAAGAGGGCAGGCTCAAGGGTTTATTCGGTAATATCGCCACAGGCTACAATGAGATGAACGCCGAATTCGCCGAACGCGAGAGCCTGCGCCACTTCACACGCATCACCTCAAACATCTATTCACAACTCGTCACCCACTTCGAAAAAGTTTTCGAAGAGTGGGCGCGCCCGGAAGAAATTGAGGAGGTCGAATTGTGACATTTGGAGTTTCCTACCTTTCAAATTGAGGGCGTTTCCCTTCGGGGTGGCGTCGCGATGATTGCGGGACATTTTCCAAAGATTTCTCTACATTGCGCACTCCGTGAGATCCGAGTTTCCCGTGGTTTAATTTGGCTGCGGGCAGTTTGCTGACCCCAGAAAAAAAGACGCCGCACACGTTAGTATGCGGCGTCTCGAAGTGGCTTTGGCTTTTCGTTTACTTGATGTGAACGGGTTGGAGTTTCCAGATGTCCTTGGCGTATTCGGAGATCGTCCGGTCGCTGGAGAACTTGCCGACGCGGGCGGTATTCATGATTGCCATTTTTGCCCACCGAGTCTTGTCGATGAAGGCCTCGGAGACGAGATCTTGAGCGTTGCAGTAGGCTTGGAAGTCAGCGAGGCAGAGGAAGGGATCGTGGTAGATCAGGTTGTCACGTAGTGGGGCGAGGATGTCTTGACCTTCGTTCTCAGTGAAGTAGCCAGAGCCCAACCAATCGAGCACAGCGCGCAACTCAGGATTGCTGTGGTAGTATTCGGATGGATTGTAGCCTTTCGCGAGGAGCTCGGTGACCTGCTCGACGGTATTGCCGAAGATGAAGATGTTCTCATCGCCGACTTCTTCATGGATCTCGACGTTGGCACCATCGAGTGTGCCGATGGTGACCGCGCCGTTGAGGGCGAGCTTCATGTTGCCCGTGCCCGAGGCTTCTTTGCCTGCTGTGGAGATTTGCTCCGAGAGGTCGGCTGCGGGAACGATGCGTTGCGCCAGCGAAACTCGGTAGTTCGGCAGGAAGGCGACTTTGATCAGGTCTTTGACGCGTGGGTCGTTGTTGATCTTCGAAGCTGCGGCATTGATGGCTTTGATGATGAGCTTGGCGGTATCGTATCCTGGTGCGGCTTTGGCAGCGAAGATGAAGACGCGTGGGGTGAAAGACTTCTCCGGATTCTGGAGAATGCGGCGGTATAGGGCCAGAATGTGGAGCAAATTCAAGTGCTGACGCTTGTATTCGTGGAGGCGCTTGATTTGGACGTCGAAGAGGGCCGAGGGATTGACCTCAATGCCGCACTCTTTTTGGATGATCTTGGCGAGGAGTTCCTTGTTCTTGTGTTTGACCGCCATGAATTCCTCACGGAACTGGGCATCATTAGCGAAGGGTTCGAGTTCGCGAAGTTTGTCGAGGTGGCGTTCCCATCCGCTTCCAATACGGGAGGTGATGAGGTCGGAGAGTTGGGGGTTGCAGGCCACCAACCAACGGCGCGGGGTGATCCCGTTCGTCTTGTTGTTGAATTTTTTCGGATACAAGGCATCGAATTCGGGGAAGAGTTCGGATTTGAGGAGCTTGGTGTGAAGGGCGGCAACGCCGTTCACGGAATGGCTTCCTACCACCGAGAGGTGGGCCATGCGGACCATTTGCACGTCACCTTCCTCAATGAGCGAGAGGGTGCGCTTCTTGCCAGCGTCCCCAGGCCATTTCTCTTCGACAAGATCAAGGAAGTGCTTGTTGATTTGAAAAATGATTTGCAAGTGGCGGGGGAGAACCTTGCGGAAGAGGCCAACGCTCCATTTCTCCAATGCTTCGGGAAGGAGAGTGTGGTTGGTGTAGGCGAAGGTGCGGGTAACGATCGACCAAGATTTCTCCCAGGAAAGGTCGTGTTCGTCCTGCAGGAGACGCATGAGTTCGACGATCGCGATGGCGGGGTGGGTGTCGTTGAGCTGAATGGCGACTTTCTCTGGAAAGGTCTCCCAATCGGTATTGCTCTTGTGAAAGCGGCGGATGATGTCGCTGAGCGAGCAGGCGACAAAGAAGTATTGCTGAACGAGTCGGAGTTCTTTGCCGACCTCGGTTTTATCATTCGGATAAAGAACCTTACTGACCGTTTCGGCCATGTTTTTCTGATAAACGGCTTGCTCGTATCCACCGCTGTTGAAGGCTTCAAAATCAAATTCCTCGGTGGCGCGGGATTCCCACAGGCGGAGGAAGTTGACGGTTTCCGTGCCGAAGCCGGGGATCGGAATGTCGTAGGGCACGCCGAGAATTTTGCGAGTGCCGACCCATTGGGGACGGGAGATGCCCTTATCGTCGCAGACATTTTCGACATGGCCGTAAATTGGCACTTCGGTGGTGTGCTCGGGGCGAACGATTTCCCATGGTGTGCCATAGACCATCCATGCATCTGGGTGCTCGATTTGATGACCATTGCGGAATTCCTGCTTGAAGAGTCCGTATTGATAGTGGATGCCGTAACCGACAGCAGGAAGGTCGAGTGTGGCGAGAGAGTCAAGGAAGCAGGCGGCAAGGCGACCGAGGCCACCGTTACCGAGGCCCATGTCATATTCCTCTTCGCGGAGTTCTTCAATATTGTGACCTAATGTGGAAAGGGCCTCGCCCATTTCCTTCATCACGCCGGCGCTGATCATGCTGTTGACGAACAAGCGACCCATCAAAAACTCCATCGAGAAATAATAAACACGACGCACATTGCCCTCCGTGTGGGTTGTGAGGGTCTTGATCATGCGCTCGATCACGACGTTCTGAACGGCCTTCGATGTCGCGATCCACCAATCTCGTTTGGAGGCGGTGACTTTGTCCCGTGCGAGACCGAATTTGAGTTGATTGAGAATTTCTTGATCGAAAGCGAGGTGTTGGTCTTTTTTCATGCCCTTAGAGAAGTTTGGTCCAAGCCGACGGCAACATGCCGAGTTAGGCGAGGGGATTAAAGTGCAGGAAATTACCCGAGCCCTGCAATCCATTTATTCTAAAAAAGCGGCAGGTGGTTTCCATCCGTGCAGGAAATAAGCGCGTTTTCTGGGAAGAAGGAGAGACTCGCTTATGGCAATCAAGCAAAATGCCCTCGATGGATATCGAGGGCATTTAATTGATTCTAACGGCCACCTAGCGATATGGCATTAGGTTTCTGAGGTGCTCAAGGATTACACTGTATAAGTGGTCGAGGCAGTCGTTCCGCCTTGGCCGGTCCAATTCGTATGGAAGAATTCGCCTCGTGGTTTGTCCGTGCGTTCGTAAGTGTGCGCGCCGAAGAAATCCCTCTGGGCTTGGAGCAAGTTGGCTGGAAGCACTGCGGAACGGTAGCTGTCATAGAACGAGAGCGCCGTGCTGAATGCGGGTACTGGAATGCCGCGCTTGGCGGCCTGTGCCACGACATTGCGCCAGCCTTTCTGGCTTCGCTTGATCTCGCTACGGAAATATTCGTCAAGCAAAATGTTGCCAAGTTTCGGATTCTTATCGAAGGCCTCTTTAATTTTTCCGAGGAAGCGTGAGCGGATGATGCAACCGCCGCGCCACATGAGGGCGATGCCACCCCAGTTGAGCTTCCAACCGTATTCCTCTGCTGCCGACCGCATGAGCATGTAGCCTTGTGTGTAGCTGATAATTTTGGACGCATAGAGCGCATCACGGATGTCATTAATGAGAGCCTTGCGTTTGACGGGATCCTTCGCTCCTGCAATGGCAGGTTTGGGGCCTTTGAGCTTCTTCGAAGCTTTGACGCGCTCGGATTTCAGCGCTGATACGCAGCGGGCGTAAACGGCTTCGGCCATGAGCGTGATGGGAACGCCCAAGTCCAAAGAGTTAATGACTGTCCATTTTCCGGTGCCTTTTTGGCCTGCGGTGTCGAGGATGTTGTTCACGAGGGGTGAACCGTCGGCGTCCTTCTTTGCGAGGATATCGCGGGTGATCTCGATGAGGTAGCTGTCGAGTTCGCCTTTATTCCACTCAGCGAAGACGTCGTGCATTTCATCTTCGGTGAGGCCGAGCCCATTTTTGAGAATGTTGTAGGCCTCGCAGATGAGCTGCATGTCACCATACTCGATGCCATTGTGCACCATCTTCACGAAATGCCCCGCACCCTCTTCGCCGACCCAGTCGCAACAAGGTGCGCCATCGTCGACTTTGGCTGAAATGGATTGAAAAATCTCTTTAACGTGGGGCCATGCAGCGGGTGATCCCCCTGGCATAATGCTCGGGCCGCGACGGGCACCTTCTTCGCCACCGGAAACACCCGTGCCGATGAAGAGCAGGCCTTTGCTTTCGAGTTCTTTTTGACGGCGATTGGTATCATCGAAAAGGGAGTTGCCTCCGTCGATAATGATGTCGCCGGGCTCCAAGTGGGGCACCAACTGAGCGATAAAATCATCCACCGGCTTACCGGCCTTCACCAGCATCATCACTCGACGTGGGCGCTTGAGTTTCGCCACCAGTTCCTCGATCGAATGGGCACCTTGAACCTTGGTTCCTTTGGCTTCATTGACCAGAAACTCGTCCACTTTGGATGTGGTGCGATTATAAACAACGACCGTATATCCATGGTCGTTCATATTGAGGACAAGGTTCTGACCCATCACGGCCAATCCAATGAGACCGATGTCTCCTTGAGGTGTTATGTTTTGCATATCGTTAAAAAAAATCCTGCGTTTTAGTTGCGAACGGAACTTGCATTGAAGGGCAATTCGTTCGTTATCTGATTCAATCTCGCTTGTTTTAACTCAAAAACTCGCTCGATGTTAAGAGAAATATTAGACATCCTCGGGCTGAAACATTCCCCCATAGCCTGGGCGGTAGAGCATAAGCCCCGAGATAGCAGCTATTTTCTCAAAGTGGGCATCGATGGTAAATAGTCTTATTCCATTGTGAATGGCAATCGAGGCTATGAGGACATCCAACCACGGCATACTCAAGCCGGAGTCACGTAATTTCCAAGCCAAGGCGATAGCGCGCTCCCAGTCATCTTGATTGCAATTCCGATATGGGATCACAGAAAAATAATGGCCCAAGCGGCGACGGTCTTCTTTTCTAGCTCCTCCAAGGACTTCCAAGCGAATAGGAGGGCAGAACTGAGCCTCGTAAGCCTCAAGAAGCGCTTCAAGGGCGACCTTGATTTCCAATCGCCCCGTTCGTCGCAACGATTCAATCCACACGGATGAGTCAACGAGTACCATTTTTTAATAGGATCCCAAAGGAGGGATGGGAGAGTCTTGATTTTTTTCGTTGTTCGACGAGTCGACGTCATAGTCGAATGCGCCTTCTCTCATCAACTTTCCGAATTCGCGGGCCTTCCGTCTTTTCACAAATTCCATAACGGCTCGAGCCAAAGAAGCACCCTTGCTTTTTTCGCCGGTCATCGCCATGACTTCTTTTAAAATATCTTCTGAAACTTCAACGCTGATTCTCATAATGAACAAGAACGTAGTATCAATACTGCATCAAATCAAGCTGAATTTTATGCAAATTTCATCAACTGATAATTTTATTTGATCAAAAGTGATTCAACGGCGCTTTTAATTTCCTCAAGTGTGAACTCTTTTGGTTTGGAGGAATCGAGAAGAAGGATGCGGTTCGGGTTGAGTGCCACCAAATTCAGATACCCATTGCGGACAGCTTCGAAGAATTCTTCGCTTTCGCGCTCGATGCGGTCGAGTGTTCGTTGTCCAGCCTTCATTCGTTCGAGGGAAGTGGCGCGATCGAGATCGAGAAGGAATGTCACATCTGGCAAGCACGCATCGACGGCAAAGGCATTGATCATCTCCGTATGGCGGGGCGATATTTTTCTACCAACTCCTTGATAGACGGTTGTCGAGTCGAGAAAGCGGTCGCAAATAACGATCCGACCCGCAGTCAACGCAGGGACGATCACTTCGCGCACGAGTTGCGCGCGGCTTGCGGCGAAGAGGAGAAGCTCCGCTTCTGGTGTGAGGTTCTCGCCCTCGGGGGCATGCTGAAGGAGATGGCGGATCATCTCCCCTGATGGTGTGCCGCCAGGTTCCCGCAGGAGCAATGGGTCGTGGCCGGCAGCGCGAAGGTGGGCGGCGAGGAGTCCGATCTGGGTTGACTTCCCACATCCCTCCGATCCCTCAAACGTAATAAATATTCCTTTTTTAGACATTTTTAGCAAAGCCCTTTGATATTCTGCGTTTTTCCATTTAGCAAAGCAGGAATGAACTATTGGCTCGTAAAGCAAGAACCTGCCGCCTACGCGTGGGATCAGTTTGTCCTCGATGGGGTGACGGCTTGGACTGGGGTAAGAAATTTTCAAGCACGAAATAATCTCCGCGCCATGGCGATCGGCGACCGCGCCCTCTACTACCACAGCGTCACTGGGAAAGCCGTCGTCGGAATAGCTGAAGTGACTCGCCCGGCTTACCAAGATACGACTGCTTCTGAGGGTGATTGGTCGTGTGTGGACTTTAAGCCCATCGCGCCATTGGCCCGAGCGGTTTCACTTGACGAAATTAAAGCCGACCCAGGGCTTGCCAATATTGCGCTTCTACGTCAATCCCGACTGAGTGTGATGCCAATCACCAAGGCCGAATTTGATCACATCATCAAACTCTCTAAAAAATAATGGATTCCTCTCGCGCTCACGGTGACTTAGGTGGAAATTGAAGGCATGTCGGAATTGCATTTCGCTGTTGCATCTACTTTTTCTCCTCGCTTTGAAGTTTTCATTGCGGAGGCGGATCGTGTAGCGCGGCTCTTTGGTGCTAGGTTGAGCGTCCTGCACGCCGGCGCGCGGTCGGATGATAAGGTCACGTGGATTCGAGATGCCTTTGTTGGCTTAGGGCGCGAGGAGATCGATATTTACTGGTGTGACGGGGAGAAGCCCGCCACCGCTTTGATGGATGCCACGGTTAGCGAGTTTTTTGATTTGCTGATTGTAGGTGCCATGCCCGGCTCGAGTGAGTCGCGAAATTTTACGGGCGGTATTGTGCGTGAGTTGTTCACCCGTACCCCTTGTGATCTGCTTCTCATTCCGAATCCACAGAATGAACCGATCGAGAATGTGACGGCTTGCCTGCTTGTCGAGGCGCACTCCCCTCGGTGGCGCTCGGCCATTCCGGCTCTTCGGTCACTGAAGCCTTCTTCGATTTCCATACTTGCGGCGGACAGTCCTTTCGCTCGAGCGCGTCGCGCTTTTTCGAATGCGGCCGACCAAGAATGCCCGCTTGAGGAAATGCGTGATGTGCTCAGTGAAATCACGCCCGATATCGACTTGCGCAGAGTGCAGTCTAATACTGGTTTTATTCTCTGTGACATTATTCAAGATGCCGTACCCGATTTTATTATGGTCGAGTCCGAGTGGAAAAATGGCCACCGCGTCCTGCCTCCTTATCTTGGGTGGTTGGAGCAGGTGATACCTAGCCGATTGTTTGTCTTCGGGAAATCTCCGGGCGAGGTCGCAATCATAGATTCGCCTCAATCAGAGTAGTTAGGGACTTCGACGATTGCGAGCGAGTCCCAGCGATACACGAGTGCGTTTTACTTTTCCTCACTTTTCATGACTGTATCCGGCCTCATTGAGCGAGTCACCTATCACAATGAGGAGACTGGCTATTGCGTGCTTCGGGTGAAGGCCAAGGAACATCGTGATCTGGTGACCGTGGTTGGCAGTCTCCCATCGGTCAATGCCGGTGAGTGGATCACGGCTGATGGGGCCTGGGTGCAGGATAGGGATCATGGTATGCAACTCAAAGCCGAGTTCATCCAGTGCAGTGAGCCATCGTCTGACGAGGGGATTGAGAAATACCTGGGGAGTGGCCTTATCAAGGGCATCGGGCCGGTTTACGCGAAGAAGCTTGTGGGCAAGTTCGGTGGAGAAGTATTTAAGATCATTGATCAATATTCCGCCCGCTTGGAGGAAGTGCGAGGCATTGGCCGTGAACGCCGCAAGCTCATCAAATCTGCTTGGGCAGAGCAAAAGATTGTTCGTGAGATCATGGTCTTTCTTCACTCTAATGGCGTCAGCACGAGTCGAGCGGTCCGGATTTACAAGACCTATGGCGATGAGTCGGTGGATAAAGTGCGGGCCAATCCCTATCTACTCGCCCGCGATATCTCGGGCATCGGATTTAAAACCGCAGATACCATCGCTGCGAAGATCGGCATCCCAGCGGATTCCATCATGCGTGCTAGCGCCGGAATCCTCCACACGCTACTCGAGGCCCAGAATCAGGGGCACTGCGCTTTACCTCGCGAGTTGCTTTTGCCCAATGCCCGTCAACTTCTCGACATGGACGAGGGGATTCTCGAGCGCGCATTGAAGGTCATGCTGGAAGAGGGGGGCGTCGTCGAGGATCGTATGACCGAACAAGATCTCATTTACCTTCCAACCATGCGCCATGCGGAACAGATCATTGCATCGGTGATGACATCTTTGTCGCGTAAACCATCGAACTATCCATCTATTGATGTCGAAAAAGCACTCGCGTGGCTCAAGGATAAAGTGGGTCGCCAGCTTGCGCCGACCCAGACTGAGGCCCTCCTGCGCTCGCTCGCAGCCCGTGTACTGATTATCACGGGCGGTCCTGGTGTGGGGAAAACGACTCTCATGCATTCGATTCTTTCGGTGCTTTTGGCCAAAAAAGTGAAGTGCCTGCTTTGTGCTCCGACTGGGCGAGCTGCGAAGCGTTTAAGCGAGAGCACGGGCGTCGAAGCTAAGACGATTCACCGCCTTCTCGAGTATCAGAGCGGTCATTTCACCTGCAATGCCTCGCAACCTCTCGACTGCGATCTGCTCGTTGCAGATGAATCCTCCATGGTCGATGCCCATCTCATGAGCAAACTTCTGCAAGCATTGCCTGAGCGCGCGCACTTGATCCTTGTCGGAGATGTGGATCAACTTCCGAGTGTTGGTGCGGGAAGGGTGCTTGGAGATTTGATGGAAAGCGGCGTGATACCGGTCGTTCGACTCACTGAAATCTTTCGTCAATCCTCTTCCAGTCGGATCATTGTGAATGCCCATCGGATCAATAGCGGGGAAATGCCAGAGACGATCGTGGACTCCGACTTTTTCTTCATTGAGCGTGAAGAGGCAGAGCAAATCACCTCCAGTCTGCTCGATGTCGTTGCTACACGTATCCCACGTAAACTGGGAGTCGATCCCATTCGTGATATTCAAGTTCTTTGTCCGATGAACCGAGGTTCTCTTGGCGCAATCCAAATGAACAAGCATCTCCAGGAACGCTTGAATCCCCCGCGCTGTGGTGATGCGGAGGTTGAGAAATTTGGCTGGCACTTCCGTCCGCGTGACAAAGTTATCCAGACCCGAAATAACTACGATAAGGACGTCTTCAATGGTGATATCGGATTTGTTGAAAGCATCGACGCCGCTGAGCGCGAAATCCGAATCATCTTTGATGGTCGAAGCGTTATTTATGATTTCCATGAACTCGATGAGGTCTCGCTCGCCTACGCGATCACAATCCACAAGAGTCAGGGATCCGAGTTTCCCGTAGTGGTCATGCCTCTCGCCATGCAGCAGTTCCTCTTGTTGCAGCGCAATCTCATTTATACTGGCGTCACTCGTGGGAAGAACATGGTCGTTCTCATTGGACAAAAAAAAGCTCTGGAAACAGCCGTCCGTAATAGAAAATCCGTTCAGCGATATTCGGCACTGGTTCAGCGGTTACGTGCACTCTGATGGGAACTCAAAAAATCCCGAAATGCTTGTATTGACATTACCCTCATGCCCGATATGATTTCGCTCCCGTTTATTTAAATCATTTTATGGCCTACACTGAAGTTATTCTTACCGCGAACATTCCGAACCTTGGCGCCGAAGCAGATATCGTTAAAGTCCGCCGTGGCTTTGCTCGCAATTTCTTGCTGCCACAAGGCAAGGCACTTGAAATCACCTCTGGCTCAACCCGCCAAATCAATCACCTCAAGGCCAAACGTGCCGAGCGTGAGGCCCGTGAGGTCACTGCCGCTGAAGAGATTGCATCCAAGATCAACAAACTCTCGCCCGTTTTCATACTCGAGGCTGGCGTTTCAGGCAAAGCTTTCGGATCAGTTACAGCCAAAGACATTCATGATCGCCTTGTTCAAGATCTCAAGTTGGATGATCTTCCCAAGCACGCCGTTGTTCTTGAAAAAGCCATCAAAGAAGGTGGTGCCCACACGGTGAGCGTCAAAGTGCATGGCGATGTAACGGCAACACTCAAAGTGCAAGTGAACGTGAATGTCCCAGCTAGAGCTGAAGCCGCTGACCTCGGCGATGATTCTGGCGAACGTAAGACCCGCCGCAAAGTCACCAACAGAGAATAATTTTCACTCGATATTGCGGGAAAGTTTTCTCAACTTGAGATGACTTTCCCGTTTTTCTTTTTAAAAATTCGCGTTACCTTTTTTGAGTTCTCCCCAGTCTCGGTTTTAATCTTTATCTTTTTCTTTCATTATTTCCATGCCTTCACCAGCCTCTGAGCCGTCCGCAGGCAACAATTCATCCGCGAATGTGACTGGTGATGGAAGGGGGCGAAAGAAAAAGCCCGTCGATTACAACCAGCGTGCCAGTGCTTATCTCCCAGATGTCCACCGTGCGCTTCCTCAAAGCATCGATGCAGAAAAGGGGCTGCTCGGATCCATTTTGCACTCTTCGACGGTTCTCGATGATTGTATTTCGCAGATGGAGGCTAAGCACTTCCACCTTCCATCCCATCAAAAGATATTTGAAGTTCTGGTGGAGATGCGGAATACCGGTCGCCCGATTGACCTGATAGCGCTCACACAAATTCTGGAAGATCGTCGGATGCTGGATGAGGTTGGTGGTGCTGGGATTGTCACAGAGCTTTTTACCTTTGTTCCCACGGCGGCCAATGCGGACTACTACCGCGAGATCATTCGCGAAAAGTTCCTTCTTCGGCAAGTCATCAGCACTTGTACCGAATATGTGGCGAGATCATATGAAGAGCAGGGCGATGTGAAAATCCTACTCGATGAAGTCGAAGCTCGGGTCCTGTCGATCGGCGAAGAGCGTTTCCGTTCAACTATGCCGACGCTCAAGGAAATGGTCGATCAAGCGATTGATGGTATTGAGAAGCTTGTCACCACGCGCGGCAGTATTACTGGTCTTCCTACTGGGTTTGCCTCACTGGATCGGATGACCAATGGTCTTCACGAAGGAGAAATGTTTGTTATTGCGGCCCGGCCCTCCATGGGCAAGACAGCATTCGCGATGAACATCGCAGAGCATGTCGCGATAGACGCGAACAAGCCAGTGGCTGTATTCAGCTTGGAAATGAGTTCCCAACAACTCGTGCAGCGCTTACTTTGCTCGCGTGCCCGTGTGAACGGACAGAAAATTCGTGAGGGATTTTTCGGCAAGCATGAGATGACAAGTATCAGCGTCACCGCCGGAGTTCTCTCTAAGGCAAAAATCTTTGTCGATGACACTCCTGGTCTCAGTATTTTGGAATTGAGGGCGAAGGCACGACGTCTTCGTAACCGTGAGAAGATTGAACTCATCGTGATTGATTATCTTCAACTTCTCCGCTCGAACTCGAAAAGGGGACAAGACAACAGGCAGATCGAAATCCAAGAAATTTCCTACGGCATCAAAGCCCTCGCCAAGGAGTTGAAAATTCCGGTCATCGTACTCGCTCAGCTAAACCGAAATCCCGAACAGCGCACTGGTGATGGAAAGGGCCGTCCGCGACTCAGCGATCTCCGTGAGTCTGGGACAATCGAGCAAGATGCGGACGTAGTCGGCTTGCTTGTCCGTGAAAAATATTACGCCGAGGACGAAGAATCCAAAAAAGATGCGGCAGGTAAGGCTACACTCATCATTGCTAAACAGCGTAACGGTCCAACGGGTGATATTAATCTCACCTTCCTTGAAGAATACACCCGTTTCGAAGAACGCGCCGACGATCGGCGCGAAGATCAATAATTCAAAGTTGAAATATGGATCTCGCTCGCGGAGTTCTACTCCGCGAATTCCACTGTCATATCGCGAAACTTATTGATGTCCGCTTGCTCGGCGAGTTTGGCTGTGATTCCACGGATTCGCTGACTGAGGGTGGTGGCCAGACCGATCATGAGCATGATTCCTGCCGAGTTGTAATTATTCAGAAAATCTTCCAAGTCCTCGCGGGTGATCGCCCAGTATTGCGATGGCTCGACGGCCGCCACAGTGCAAACGGCGCTCAAGGGATCAAAGAGATCTATTTCTCCCACCCATTCGCCTGATTCGATTTTGCCAAGAAGGATATCATTTCCATCATCGGCGCGTCGCGCATGAAACAACCCTGACAAAGTGAAGAAAAGTTTGCCTTGGGATTGGCCTTGCTCAATGAGGACAGCTCCGACTTGAGCTAGGTGAAACGTTCCGTAGGAACTAAGCGTATCACGATCTTCATCAGAAAGATTGGCAACGATGCCTACAGCTGGAAGTTTCGGTGTAGAAAATGACATATGCGTTCATCCTCATCATGACTATCCCTATTAGCAAACTAATTTCATCGTAAATTCGGTAATCTGCGTTTTTTTGCACTCACTGGTATGATGTCAGGCAGCGAAAACAAGGCGGCAGATGATAATCGAGGCGATCACACCAACTATGTCCGCAATGAGTCCGGCGGGGACTGCGTGGCGGCTTCGTCTCACAGCTACTGAACCGAAATAGACTGCGATCACGTAGAATGTCGTTTCCGTGCTACCAAGGATCGTCGCTCCCATTTTTGCGAGGAGACTGTCTGGGCCATGGCTTTGTAGTAGTTCTGCAAAGAGGGCATTGGAGCCGCTGCCGCTCAACGGGCGCATGAGAACAAGAGGAAAAAGCTCTGCGGGAAGATGGATTGCAGCCAGGAGTGGTCCCAGAGCTTTTGCCATGATGTCGATGCCGCCTGCGGCTCGAAACATGGCGACGGCGGAGATAATAGCCACGAGATAGGGAATGATGCGAATCGAGACTTGAAAGCCCTCCTTCGCCCCTTCAATAAATTCCTCATAGACTGGGATTCGGCACAGGGACGCATACAAAGGGAAAAAGGCGATAAGAAACGGGATGGCCAAATAGGAAATAGCCTCCACCACACTCACAAGAAGACTTTTGGATTCGTGAGATGTGGCAATGAAGCTCCATGCGAACCAAAGAAAACAGGCTGCGAACAAAAAGAGGGTGAGATTTCCCCACCACTTTGGAGAGGCGAATTTCTCTTCGCTAGTAACATTCTCAATCGCGATGTTGGGAATGGCAGTATCCGCTGCTGGCAGGGCGTAAATAGGCAAACGCTCGAGTGCCTTCACTGCGAGAATCCCCGCCAATGTTGAGCAACAGGTGGCAATAAATGCAGTTCCGATAATCGCGGTGGGATTTTTCGATCCGGCTGCGGCAAGGAGAGCTACTGTCGTTGCCGGTATGAGTTGAATGGAACTCGTGTTGATGGCCAGAAACGTGCACATGGCATTTGTCGCCGTGCCGGAACGGGTATTGAGTTTTTCAAGATCCTGCATCGCCCTAAGTCCAAGTGGGGTTGCGGCATTGCTCAGGCCGAGCATATTTGCCGCCATGTTCATAACCATCGATCCCATGGCGGGGTGATTCGCTGGCACATCTGGAAAGAGCCAAGAGAGGAGGGGACGTAGAGCCCGTGCTAGCAAATTCACCAACCCCGACTTCTCGGCGATCTTCATCAATCCCAACCACAGAGCCATCACGCCTGCAAGTGGAAGAGCTATTGTCATGACGGCATTCTTGCAGGCATCAAATGCCGCCGTCGTCACTTCCTGTAAGTGACCGTTAAAACCACCTAGAAGAACGGCCGTGATCACGAGGGCGAGCCAGATGTAATTGAGCATCTATTCAACTTGCATGAAGAACGGGCATGCCGAAAAGAGCAAAACGGCAAAACAATCAAGCAATTGATTTCCCGCATCAGGCAGGGTAGTATTCAGTTTATGATTAGATTTGCTCGGGTTGGGGCGTTCGTTGCCCTATTTTTTGCCGCCAGCCTGTTGCTCGTGGCCGGATACTTCTATATTCGCTCGAGTGCGATGCGGGACTATGTGGTCCAAGAGTGGATTTTCAGCGAGCGTTTCGCCCGCTATGATTCTCTGATCGCGCAAGCTGGGTCACGACACGGCGTTAACCCATCACTGGTGAAAGCTGTGATTTGGCGTGAGACCCGGTTTCAGTCTCAAGTGGAAGGAAGCCACGGCGAGCGCGGACTCATGCAAATCACTGAGGTGGCAGCGGCAGATTGGGTCAATGCAGAAAAAGTAGAAACATTTGTGCCTACGGATTTATTCGATCCGAAAACGAATATTGAGGTTGGCACTTGGTATCTCGGGCGGGCCATCAAGCATTGGGCGCACAAGGATGATCCTATTCCTTTCGCCTTATCTGAATATAATGCGGGGCGAACTCGCGTTAGACGGTGGGAAAAAAGTTCTGGAGACATTGCCGACTTCAGCGCCGAAGACCTCAGGGACGTCATGGATTTCCCTCTCACGAAGCAATACGTGGCCAGTATTATCGAGCGCTATAAACATTACCTCATGCGAGGGGAATTTAGCAAAAAGCCCATCTGATTCGCCTCTATTTTCACTTCCCTCCAAAGTGGGATAAAATCAGATTACGTGAGGCAAAAACGCCCTCAATATATCACGAATCGACTCCGGGATCGGTGTGGCCCCTGACTTACCGGGAAGGATATGGCATTTGACCATTTTACCACAGAAGACCTTAGATTGATCCGATGCTTGCGACTGAAAAGCATGAAACTCGTACGTGATTGAAGTACGGCCGATGCTGGCCACGTGTAATTCGATGGCGATCAGATCTCCAAATTCACACTTGCAAAGATAGTTCACATCAAGAGCCACACATGGCCAAGCTGAGGATTCCGTCAGAATGGGAATTTGTAGGGAGCGCAAAAATTCATGCTCGGCTTCCTCGACCATCATGAGCAGACGGGAAAAGTGCGCGACTCCAGCCGCATCGGTGTCAGCAAATTGGATCCGTCGGATGAGTCTATATGCGGCAGGGCTTGTCATAGAGTGGATAGTAATATCTTTTATTCACTTTCTAAAATGATTCCACACCTTTGAGACGTCTCCTATCGTAATATCATTAAGAATGAATCCCGTTTTTTTGCATCCTCCGATTCCCATGCGTGCTGGAGAGTGGCCCGATTTGTTAGGGCCAACCGCAGCCGATTTTGACCGCACAGACGGTATTTTGCGCCGCGAGTGGCATATGAATGAGGATTTTTCATTAAGTCCGCGTTGGTTGGAATCCGCTCCCCTTTTTCCTAAAATATTTTGGAGATCGAGGAGTGGCGGGCTTCCAATATTGGCATTTGGTCAAGTGGCATCGGGCAGCGTGTCCGAGCTTTCCGAGTTGCTCGCCAATTCGGATTCCGGCATTCGACTTTTTGGGGGGGCTCGCTTTGCCCAATCCTCCCCCGCGAATCACTGGCCGTTTCCCGGTGATTTCTATTTTATTCCTAAGGCAGAAGTCACTCGAGCGGGATCGTCGACCAAGCTCGCAATTCACTTCACACGGGATGATCTGGAAACTTCCGATGTGGCTGCATGGATTGCTGGACTTGATCGCATGGCCAAGCTGAGAAAACCAGGCGTCTTGACCCGAAGTGACCAACCCCCTTTTTCACAATGGTCCGAGGCTGTGCATCTCGCTCTTCAACAAATATCCTCTGGCTTATTGGACAAGGTCGTTCTCGCTCGCCAATCCACCTTTGAGTTGGCGGAAAAAATCACTCCCTATGCGCTCTTGGGATTGATTATGGGTGAGACTCCGGCTTGTTTTCACTTTTGTTTTGAGCCAACAAAAGACTCCGGTGCATTTTTAGGCGCGAGTCCCGAACAACTCTACCGTCGAGTCGGCCGCAATGTGGAAAGCGAGGCCATTGCCGGCACGCGTCCCCGCAGTCTCGACCCAGCGGAAGATGCGCGATTGGAATCCCAATTAAGGGATTTCTCAAAAGAACGACTCGAACATCGTCTCGTAGTAGATGAGTTAGCTAGAGCCTTCCGTGAGCTTTGCGTGGATTTTTCTCATGATGAATTGCCTGCCGTTCTTAAGCTCGCTCGGGTTCAGCATTTGCAGACCCATTTGCGTGGCCAACTTGCGGCCGACTTATCCGATGGTGAGATACTTGAGGGATTGCATCCCACGCCAGCCACATGCGGGTCGCCCACGAAAGCGGCCCGGTCCTTCATCGAAGAAAATGAGCTCTTTGATCGCGGTTGGTATGCTGGTCCGCTGGGCTGGATTTCCCGTGAGGATGCTGAGTTCTGCGTGGCGATTCGATCCATGCATTTGATTGAGATGCGACTTAATGTCTTTGCTGGAGCCGGAATTGTTAAGGGCTCGGACGCGGAACGTGAGTGGTCTGAACTCGAGGATAAAATTTCGGGCGTCCTCCATATCCTAGCGCCATGAGTCGGACCACACTCACCAATCGCGAATCAGGTCGCATCGTGATTGATACGTTATGCCATATGGGCGTTCGTCATTATTTCATGAGCCCCGGAGCAAGGTCCTCCCCACTTATTGCGGCTCTTGCAGAAACCAATGATATCACGGTGACCGTGCATTATGATGAAAGGGGGATGTCCTTTGCCGCACTAGGGCATGCGATGGTAACGGGACTTCCCTCCGTTTGCATTACGACCAGTGGGTCTGCTGTTGCTAACCTTCTTCCCGCTTGTGTCGAGGCTTCCCATTCCGGAGTGCCTGTTATTTTTATTACTGCGGATAGACCGCCGGAACTTCGCGGCACCGGTGCGAACCAGACGATTCTCCAACCTGGAATCTTCGGAACCTTTGTACGTTTGTCAAATGATCTGCCTTGTCCAGACGACCCCTCCACATCGAAGGAGTCCCTCATTAAGGCTATTTCCGAGGCGGTCATTGTTGCCACAGGGGACACCCCCGGTCCTGTGCATGTGAATGTCCCCATTCGTGAACCTCTTCTTGAAAAAAATGAGGATAAAGCACCGACCCCCATTGATCCCCCGCAATTTCCACAAATCACAATCGCCCAATCACCGCTTTCCTTGGGCGCATTTTTTTCCACCGAGTATGGAGTTGTCGTTATTGGCAGGCTTTCCGCCGGAGAGCAGAAGGATGTTCCTGAGATCATTGCATGGGCGTCCCGACTCGGCTGGCCGGTCTTTTGTGATGCCTTATCTGGGGCTCGGTTGATGCCTGGAGTGATTCGACATGGAGATTGGATTTTACAGCAAAACGATGTTCCATCCCCCCATCGGGTTATTCATTTCGGGGGTGCGCTTGTCTCCAAGCGGATTGGAAAATGGCTGAGCGCGTGCCGAGCAGGTGATTATATTCAAGTGCGGGAATCGCCAATGCCCCTTGATCCGTGGAGTCAAAATCCCAACTTGATCCGCATGGGCATATTGGAGTTTTGCAGATCGTTTCCGCATCTAGCACCCGCTTCTCAGGATTGGTCTATTGCTTGGAAGTCCATTGACACGCGTTGTGCGCTTGTTCTTCAGGAGCAACTCGGTGCGAGCGATAGACTCTCTGAACCCGAAATCTCGCGACTGACTGCTCGCGTTGCATTCTCGCTCAACCACACGCTATTTCTTGCGAACTCCATGCCTATACGGGATTTTGATTCTTCTGCTGAGTCGCTTGGGGACAAGTTGATCCCTGTTTTCGGCAATCGCGGAGCCAGTGGGATTGATGGAAATATCGCCACCATCGCGGGTATCGCCATGGCTTCAAATCGCCCCGTTTTAGCTCTCATTGGGGATCTTGCGGCATTGCATGATTTGAATTCTATTTCGCTTCTCTTGGGTCAACCAGTGACTCTCCTGATCATTAACAACCATGGGGGAGGGATCTTTCGTTTTCTGCCTCTTACAGTTGATGCGGATACACGAGAAAGATTTTGGGAGACTCCTCATCCTTTTGGTTTCGCTCATGCCGCCGCCCAGTTCGGCATCGAATACCATAACCCAACAACTGTTTCCTCGCTGAAGGATTGTCTTTCATCAGTTACTAACGGACCGAAAATCGTGGAATGTGTGACGGATCGTGATGAGAATGCGAAATTGCATAATTCCATCGCCGATCAGATTCGCGAATGGGATTTCAAATGGCCCCGCTAAAACTTCATCGCTGGGGAAGCCTAGGTTCTCCTGTTTGGCTATGCATCCATGGTTTCATGGGAACAGGCTTCGATTGGGATGCATTTGCCCGCGCAGCCCTCACTTTCAATCCCAATCTCTGCATTCTTGCTCCCGACCTGCCTGGTCATGGCTCAAGCCCGCCGATGTCTGTGGATTCTTTTGAAACTCAAATCGCTTCACTCCTCGAGTCGGAAATCGCGGATGAGGTCACGTTGATCGGTTATTCTCTCGGTGGTCGTCTGGGTCTTCAATGCGTTCTTTCTAATCCCCAAAAGTTCCCAGTATTTATTGGGATTTCCACCACAGCAGGCCTCGAGATTCCAAGTGAACGCGCCCAACGAAAAGTTTCGGACTCCATTTTGGCCGATCAATTGAGAGGAATCAAATCGGACTCCGCTTTTCGTTCATTTCTGGGCGACTGGTGGAATCTTCCTATATTCAACTCTCCTGCAAGAAACATGGAACTGAAGAATTCCTTTATCGAGTCGAGGCTGAAACAAAATCCCTGCGCTATGGCAGATTCTCTAGATCAATGGGGGTCCGGCGTCCTTCCATCCCTTTGGAATAAACTGGAAGGCTACACCGGGCGGGCCTTATTTTTGACGGGGTCCGCTGATGAGAAATATGTTCCCATCTCAAGGCGACTTACGGACACAGTCTCCTTATCGGAACTTAAAATTCTCAATGCCGTGGGTCACCAGATCCTTATAGAAAATCCATCGGAAGCGGCCAAATGCGTTATCGAATTCCTCCAGCGATCAAGTCCTTGAATTTCGGCATTGGAAGACACGCCGGTCGTGATAAATCTGATGAACTATGAAGTTGGCTCTCGAGTGGAAACCCGCACTGCAATTTGAAGACATCCGCTATGAAAAAGCGGAGGGCATCGCAAAAATCACCATCAACCGTCCCGAATGCCGCAATGCCTTCCGACCGCTCACGGTCCAGGAGATGCGAAATGCCCTTCAGGATGCTCGCGACGACTCATCCATCGGCGTCGTGATTCTCACTGGGGAAGGCGAGTTGGCTTTTTGTTCTGGCGGAGACCAGAAGATTCGTGGGGATGCTGGTTACTCTGATGGAGCTGGAGTCGAACGATTGAATGTCTTGGATTTTCAGAGGGAAATTCGCACTTGTCCCAAACCGATCATTGCTATGGTTGCCGGTTGGGCGGTCGGTGGCGGGCATGTTTTACATGTCATGTGTGATCTGACGATCGCCGCAGACAACGCCAAGTTTGGGCAGACCGGACCACGAGTCGGTTCCTTCGACGGGGGGTTCGGAGCCAGTTATCTCGCCCGTATTGTAGGGCAAAAGAAAGCCCGTGAAATTTGGTTTCTTTGCCGCACCTATGATGCCACCCAAGCCCTCGATATGGGACTTGTGAACAAAGTCGTCCCCTACGAACAGCTCGAAATCGAAACGGTACAATGGTGTCGTGAGATCCTTGAAAAGTCCCCTCTGGCGATTCGTTGCTTGAAGGCGGCTCTCAATGCCGACTGCGATGGACAGGCCGGTCTGCAGGAACTCGCTGGCAACGCAACCTTGCTTTACTACATGACTGAAGAAGGGCAGGAAGGACGGAATGCCTTTGTGGAAAAAAGAAAACCGGATTTCGGTAAATTTCCCAAACGTCCGTGAGTGAAGGCCTTCTCAGGCAAACGAGGCTTTGGCTCTTAGCCATACGCCCGAAGACACTCTTCGCTGCCCTTGCGCCTGTGATGCTGGGAACAGCACTCGCTTACTCGCTGGGTAAAAGCCATCTTCCGTGTGCCATCGCCGCTTTACTCGGTGCTATCGGTATTCAAATTGGCACCAATCTCGCAAATGATTATTGGGATGCAAAAAAAGGGGCGGATACTGAAGATCGACTTGGTCCCGTGCGTGTCACCTCATCAGGCCTCCTTTCTCCGCGAAGTGTATTTCTCGCTATGCTTATCGCTTTTTTTGCAGCGGGCTTAGCCGGTCTCTATTTGATTTATGAGGCGGGTTGGCCTGTTTTTTGGATCGGTATCATCTCCATTTTTTGTGGGATTATTTATACGGCGGGACCTTTTCCTCTTGCGTATATGGGACTCGGAGATGTTTTCACTTTTGTGTTTTTTGGCCCCGTTGCGACGATGGGAACCTACTATGTGCAGGCGCATGGTATTTCCTTCCCTGCTCTTATATTGGGGTGCATTCCGGGGTCATACTCAGTGGTTCTCATCGCACTGAATAATCTTCGGGATCGCGAATCCGATATTGTGGTGAACAAAAAAACCCTCGCTGTTCGTTTTGGGTTAGCTTTTGTGCGTGCAGAGATCGCCCTTGGCCTTTACGCCCCCTTCATTTTCACCCTCCTGCTCTTTCGCGATGGTCATCTTTCATTGACTGCATTGAGTGCGAGCATGGCGGTCTGCATCCTTGGAGGATTAGCTGTTCTGGTGCCTGTGTATCAAATTCGAGACATGCGTTTGATCAATGGTCTGTTTCCGCGTACTGGTGGATTGAGTCTTTTGATGGCTTTAATCCTATCGCTTTTTCTTCTATTTTGATCCCGCTATCGTTCCATCGCTACGAACTCCCTCTGACTAATGGAAACGTTCGGCGCGGAATATTGTTATCTTGGAAAGGAACTTGGGGCGATGCGGCTCCACTTCCTGGGTGGAGCATGGAGACGGTCGATGATCTGGTTCGATATCTTTCGAATCATACTCAATTCGATCCCATCCCAGGTAATTTACCCTCATTGCAGTGCGCTATGGATGGCGTAATGGCTTCTGCAGATGGTTTTCGGAACTGGCCAGTGCTTCACAACGAAGTGCCCATCAATGCACTTCTTCAAGGAACGGTTTCCGAGATCCTCGATCAAGCCAAGCTGGCCTTGGCGGAGGGTTGCCGTTGCTTGAAAATCAAGACCACGCACGTTCCATTGGACGCGATACCGCATTTGCTATCAGTGATTCGTGATGTCTCTGCGTGTACTTTTCGCCTCGATTCCAACCGATCTTGGAACTTTGACACCTGCATGCAGGTTGCTCAAGATTTGGTCGGCTTGCCGGTCGAGTATTTGGAGGAACCCTTGCGAAAGAGCGAATCACTCCCGCATTTGATAGCGCGTTGCCCAGTCCCGATTGCCCTTGATGAAACATTAAGGGAGATCGGGGCCGACGAATTGGGCCGTTATCAAGGTGCGGTGGCTTTAGTGCTCAAGCCAACTTTGATGGGAGGATTTGAGACCTGCTCCCGTTTCGCTCAAGCGGGAGCATCGCTGGGGATGAACTCTGTCGTGAGTGCCTGCTACGAGTCCGGAGTCGGGATTTATGCTCTGGGGCGATTTGCTGCTTCATTAGAGCGAATTGGCGCTGCTGGTCTCGACACTTATTCGCATATTCAGAATGACCTACTGACGACCCGACTTCCTCTAAATAGTTATACCTTTTGTAGCTCTACCGAACTTCCTTCTGTCGATGAATCCACTTTTCTTGATTGAGGAATCCGCCAATAGCTTTGGGGATTCGGTAGCCTTGCACGATCTCTCCAGCGGACGGAAAATACGTTATCGCGAATTGCCAGATTTTTTGAGGGTAGTGATCAGGAATGCTCCCAACTGGGGATCTTCGCCCCTTGTTACGGTGATGCCGACCAGTTTCGATCATGTCGCCATGCTCCTTGCAGGCTACCTTTCTGGTCGTCCGGTGGTTCCATTAAGCCCACGTTTGCCGCGTATAGAAATCTTGCGTCGGGCCGCCCATGTTTGCGCGCAGGGTATTAATCGCGAATCAAATTTTGAAAAAATGGATTCCCCACATTGGGAATTAGAAGGCGTCGGAACATTGATCTTCACGTCGGGTTCAACCGGCGATGCAAAAGCAGTTGCTCATCGATGGGATGCCCATTTTGTGAATGCCATCGGGGCTGAAGAACGGATCCCATTGGCGCCCGGTTGCGGGTGGTTATTGTCACTTCCTCTGCACCATGTGAGCGGGATTTCGGTTCTCATTCGGTGCCTTGCTTCGGGCTCCACCGTCGTGATACCAGATGCTTCTTTGCCCCTCGAATCCCAGATTTCGAATGATGCCATCACGCACTTATCCGTCGTTGCACTCCAATTAGAACGCCTTCTTCTCGCCCGAGCGCCGTTGCACCGTCTCCATGCGGTGCTAGCTGGAGGGGGACCGATTTCAGCCAGCTTAGTGCAACGCACTATCGAATATGGGGTTTCTCTTCATCTGACATATGGAATGACGGAAACGGCCTCGCAGATTACGACCACAGAAAAACTCACAACATGCCCGACTCCGATTCACGTTGGAAAGCCCTTACCAAGTAGGGAGCTTCGCCTTTCCGCGTCGGGAGAGGTGCAGGTGAGGGGAGGAATCCTAGCGACAGGTATTTTAAACACTTCGGGACAGCTTGAATCCATCACGGATGCAGCCGGTTGGGCATCAACCGGTGATGTCGGAACCTTTAATGAAAATAACGAATTAATCCTTATTGGACGGCGAGATAGAATGATCATATCGGGTGGGGAAAATATCCACCCAGAAAAGATTGAGGCGATTCTTAGCGACGTCCCTAGTGTAACTCGCGTGGCTGTCGTGGGGATCTTTCATCCTCACTATGGAATGCGTCCAGCGGCTTTTGTTGCTGGGGTCTTGGACGAGGATTATTTAAGGGGATTTCTTGCGGAACGTGTCGAAAGATTTGCGATACCCGATTGCTTTTTTCCGTGGCCCGATAGCATTCCCATCAATGATGCCAAGATTGACTACATGGAACTGACTCACCTTGCCTCGAGCATGGCACATTAAATGTGTTCATTCGTTTTTGTTGTTTGGGGAGTGGTTTTTGGATGATATTCCAAGGAACGTGTTTCGAAAACTAATTAACCACTTTAGGTCTTTGGGCTTGAAATTGCTTGAACTGCATGGCTCGGCAAACTCGTTAGCCGGAGGGGTCGCGATTGGTATCTTTGTCGGATTCACTCCCTTTTTTGGTTTGAAGACCCTGATTTGTTTGGGGGTAGCCTACATCCTGCGGTGCAATCCCATCGCCGCTGTCATCACTGTGACACTACACGATGTGTGCACGCCACTATGGCCAGTAATACTCGAGATCGAATACCAGATTGGTTCATGGATTCTCAACCTCTTAAATATTGCTCCTAATATGACGGGCGCGAAAAGTTTTCAATTTAGTGATTTAATGGAATGGAAAACATTTTTGGACATCGTCCTTCCCATGCTTTTAGGTTCCTTATTCCTGTCTGCTCCATCTGCGTTGATCAGCTATTTAGTCACATATCGGATCTTTAAGCGCCGTGAGGTGCGCCGTGCTGCACTGGTCGAGGCAGAGAGCCCTTGATATGAAAAAAGCCAATTCTATACTTGTTGCCATTTGGACACTCTTAGCGGGCTATCTCCTCTTGCTCGAGGCCGGCACTTTCCCTTGGTGGGATGCTATCTGGGTTTTGCTCCTCTCGACCTTGGCTTATGGTGGCCTTGTCTCACTATCTGGATTGGCCAAGGCGCGCGCCTGTGCGGGGATCGTGTTAGTCGCTTTTTCAGCACTCATTGCCCTTACGATTTTCACCGGTTGGCCACTTGGCCCGATGAGATTCTGTGGGCCCGAGGGGCTCAAACTGGGTGGGACGTTTCCACTTCTCCCGCCATTGTTGGCGCTAGCTTTACTGACCTTAGCTCAAAAATCAGCAGCGCAGATTTTTTCCACTTTTGAACGGAATGCCTTGGCAGCGATCTCATCAGGATTTTTTTGTTTCACGCTGGCGAATGGATTAATTTTTCTTAGCAAGACACGACTTTGGTGGCTTTGGAATCCGTGGGGTGGGGGAGGGGCTTTTATGCAAGCGGTGATTGCCTTCGTGACACTTGCCATAGCTGGCTTTTTTCTAGCTCGAATTTACCCTGAGGATACTGGTTTGAAATTGACCCGATGCTCACCCGAGGGTGTCGTTCTTCTGTGCGTGAATGCACTTTTTCTGACCGTGAATATTCTATTTTTTGCCCAGAGGTTATGAGTTCAGGGTTTCTAGACTTTTTCCGGAACAGTCTCCGCGGTGAAGCACCAACTCATCCACTCGATCAGCGCATCGCAAAACGTTGGGTGAAAGAACGCCTAAAAAGACTATTCCCGCAAATTCGAAATGACCCCGAAGCACTTGATCGCGCTTATCAGGAACTGGGTCTCGAAGCACATGATGGGGCTGGCAAGGGGGGTGCAACCGTCTATGAGATCACACTTCCCAAGGGTACCCTGAATTGAGGTTTGTTAATCCCAGAGTTTTTCAAGGCCGGCACTGATCGATTCAAAGAGTTGATCAATCTCTTCATGCGTGATGATGAGAGGAGGCGCCACTGCGATAAGATCGCGGATACCCCGAACAATTGTCCCTTCCTTCCGAATGAGTCCAGAGGCACGAACCCCCAGTGCGCTAGCGGGGGTCAGAGCCGATCTTCCGCCACGAGGAACAAGTTCCATCGCACCGATAAGGCCGATACCGCGGATTTCTGCGACAGCAGGATGCTCGGCGAAGCTGTGGAGTTTTTCCTGAAAATAGGGCCCAACATCAGAGCGAACGCGTTCCACCAGACCCAAACTCTCAATCGTTTGTAGATTTGCCAACGCCGCTGCGGCACTCGTCGGATGTCCACTATAGGTGAATCCATGAGCAAAGTAGCCACCGCTATGAATGACATCCGTAATCTCATCGCTCACCATCGTGGCCCCAAGAGGCAGGTAACCGCTGGTGATGCCCTTGGCGAGGGTGATCAAATCGGGATCCAGATTCCATAGACCGCTAGCGAACCAATCACCCACGCGCCCAAAAGCCGTAATCACCTCATCGGCCACAAAAAGAATATTGTTGGCTCTCAAAAGCTCACGCAAACCTTGGAGATACCCTGTGGGTGGGGGAATAACACCACCAGCTCCCTGCACAGGTTCAACAAACATGGCTGCGATAGTATCCGCGCCTTCTTCACGAATGATGCGGGCCGTCTCCTCTAGGCACCACTTTCCAAAAGCCTCGGGGTCCAATGGCGAATTCACGCCGTAAGGATGGGGGCCAGGCACATGAATGAAGCCAGGTAGCGGAAGATTGAACGGATCGTAGCACGAGGGTAATCCCGTCATGCTTGTCGTCGCCATGGTGACCCCATGATAAGCAAAAGTCCTTGATAGGATTTTGAACTTTCCGGGCTGTCCTCGAAGCTTGTGATAAGAACGAATGATTTTGAGTGCGCTTTCATTAGCCTCAGATCCCGAATTCGAAAAAACAGTGTGGTTGATTCGTGGGGGAGCTTTTTTTGCAAGAAATTCCGCTACTCGAATCGGAGGTTCTGTCGTGCTATTAAAAAAAGAGGGGTAATAAGGCAAGTTCCGCATTTGATTTGTAACGGCACTCGTGATAGCCGAGCAATTGTACCCCACATTCACGCACCACAATCCCGCCAGGCCATCGAGCAAGCGGCGGTCATCCTCATCCACGAGGAAGCAACCATCACCAGACTTGATCAAATGGGTGCCCGTTTCGTGCATGTCCAAATGATGCGTGAACGGATGAAGGTGATATTGCTGATCGAGTGAACGCAATTCCTGCACAGATGGGTTAGTGCTCATAATTACAATTGTAGCACTGCGCTGGGATTTTTTCCACCAAATCAAGCAGGTCAAAATGGGGCCTCTTTTCGTTGATGTGGCAATTTCACATCGACTTGACAGGCTAACTCCGCCACCTTCCCTCAATGAAGTTTGTCGATCAGATAAGGGTGCACGCCAAGGCCGGTGATGGAGGGAATGGCTGTTGCAGCTTTCGCCGCGAAAAATTCGTCCCTCGTGGAGGACCGGACGGTGGTGATGGAGGGCGGGGCGGGGATATCATTCTGGTCGCTGACCATGATGTGGATAGTTTGGTTGCGCTTTTTTTTGAACCCCTGATTCGCTCAAAGCGGGGTGGACATGGGAAAGGTAAGGACAAAATGGGGCGCAGTTCCGAACCCACCCGAATTAAAGTTCCCATCGGAACTATTGTCCACCGCGCGGGTCATACCTCCCATGACGAAGTCGAAGAGGAACCTATTGCCGATCTTTCCGAACCCGGTCAGGAATTTGTCATCTGTAAAGGCGGCGATGGAGGCAAGGGGAACACCCACTTTAAATCGTCCACGAACCGAGTGCCCCGTCAGGTCACTAAGGGATATCCAGGTGAGGAATCATGGTATCTTTTCGAGCTTCGCACGATTGCAGATATCGGCTTAGTCGGGTATCCCAATGCTGGCAAATCAACCCTTCTTCAAAAGATCTCCGCAGCCAGACCTAAAGCAGCACCATATCCTTTCACAACACTACATCCCATTGTCGGCGTTGTAGATCTCCCTGAATATCATCGTGCTACCGTAGCGGATATCCCTGGTTTGATCGATGGTGCACATGAAAATCGTGGGCTAGGGCATGAATTTTTGCGGCATATCGTTCGCTGTAAGTCTCTTTTCTTTGTTCTTGATATGGCCGGCAGCGAGGGGCGAAGCCCCATTGATGACTACCAGTCTTTACGTAAAGAGTTGCGTCTGTATGATCCTACCTTAGCAGCTAAGCCTTTTTGTATCATATCAAATAAGATGGATCTGCCCGAAGCGGAGGAGAATCTGAAAGTTTTCCAAATGCGCTTTCCCAAAGTCACAGTTGTGCCGATTTCCGCAGAGACGACATCAGGCGTTAATGTAATCATTGAATACATCGCGCAGAACGTTTTGATACCTCTTTCTGTCGATTCTGCAGAAGAGCACTCGGCTGAAGTTTAAATTCGCCTGGCAGGTTTTCGAGTTGAAGCAGTTTCGGTGGCGTTTTTAATAGATACGCTGGAATCTCTTTCTATTTCATGCGTGTTCTTTATGAGAATTTTTTACTCGGAAACCATCGTTCTCTAAAGTCGCACATTTCTGAGATTATTGAGGCCTTCTAAATACCATTGTCTCTTTGAAATTAGACTTTAAAAACCGCAAGAAGAAGGGGGCATGACCGTCTCGGCCGTGTGGAGACTGGTCTACTTGCTCGCCACCCATTACCATTGGAACCAAGGAGCATGCCAAAGCACACAGGCGGGACGCGCTGTGTCCCTCTCCTAAAATCCAAAAGCAAGCTGCTTTTGGTATAATCGATCGATTGTGAACAAACTCCGTTCGAACGGAGCGGGTATTGAGATAGTCTAGGCATTCGCCAAGTTGCTCGTAACTTATTCACAAACCATCTAAACCCTCCAGCAAATGGACATATCAATAACATCACATAATACATGTAATACATAATGAAAGTAGGTGGGATAGTCTGATCGCATAGCGCAATCTTGATTTATATATTATTCGTTGCTAGGCTTTTGAGTTATTTTAGTGCTGGGAAGCAAAGTCATCAAGATGTGACAAGCCATGAAGGAGGCGAAAAGGAAGTCCTATTCTCGCAGAAGCGTAATTTCGTAGTTTATCGAAGATGTTTCGTGGCTATCGATGGATGCCGATGGTTTCGCTGATGGTCCAAGATCAGCGAGAGTCCGATCAAACTCGAGGGCCTTTTCTATGGAAATACGCGCTATAAACTTTTCGGCATGATTTTTTGAGGTGTCGACGCCAAAAGCGCCGACTCCATCCAGAGCGGATCTAAGTGCCGACTCGACCGTTGAGCTATCGGGCTTCTTAAGGACAAAACTAAACCGCCGAATTCCGTCATCTAAGACGGGCACGGTCAATTTGGATTCGGCAATGGAATCTAATGCCGCGCGGAGACCTGGCGCCTCGGTGATCGTTGGGGTGGTTTCTTGTGTGGTCGAAGGGCCGCTCTGCTTACTATTTTTACGGAAGTCCAAGAGTCCCAGAATCAGGATCGTGAACGGCAACGCAAGAGCGATAAGGGCGAGCCCAAATAATTGGAATGCCTGCACGTTGAAACGGAATCGTGGCTGGGTTTCTTGTGGTTCGTGAAGTTCGGAATCGTTCATTCTAAAATGGATTCTAGGCAAAGGGTGGAAGGGATTCCAACGCAAATGCGGAACACAGCATTGACCGCGACCTAGATGTGCCCGATATTCCCCACCTTTCATGTCTATCGAAAACACCCGCAACTTTTGTATCATCGCCCATATTGATCACGGCAAAACGACGCTCTCTGATCGTTTGCTGGAGGCTACTGGCACCATTCAGAAACGGGAATCCCAAGAACAATTGCTCGACGCTATGGATCTAGAGCGCGAGCGAGGCATCACGATCAAGTCTCACCCCATCGCGATGGAGTATACGGCGAAGGACGGCAAGACTTACAAGTTGAACCTCTCCGACACGCCAGGCCACGTTGATTTCTCCTACGAAGTTTCGCGCTCCCTTGCCGCCTGTGAAGGTGCTCTGCTTATCATTGATGCAGCTCAGGGCGTCGAAGCGCAGACCGTGGCCAATGTCCACCTCGCTGAAAAACAAGGACTCAAGATCATCCCCGTTATCAACAAGATCGACTTGCCCAATGCAGACATCGAAATGGCCAAGAAGCAACTCGAAGACATCCTCTCCATTCCTGCCGAGGAAGCCATCATGGCTAGTGCGAAAGCCGGCATTGGCATTCATGAGATCCTCGAGACTATTATCGAGCGGATACCACCGCCGACAGGTCAACCCGACGCCCGCTTGCGCGCCCTCACCTTTGACTCTCACTTTGACGGCTATCGCGGCGTCGTCATTTACACTCGCGTGATGGAGGGTTCAATCAAGGCTGGTGATCCCGTTAAACTCATGTCCACGAATGCGGCATACGAGGTGAAAGAAGTCGGTGTTTTCAAGCCGCAACAACCCAAATTTTTTGCACGGGATAAGCTCATTGCCGGCGACATCGGCTATGTGATCGCAAATATTAAAACCAGCGCAGAGGTGAAGGTTGGCGACACGCTTACAGGAACGCGTCAACCTGCTTCCGAACCCCTCCCCGGATTTCAAGTCGTTCAGCCCATGGTTTTCAGCGGTATTTATCCGATCAGTACTGCCGACTTTGAACACCTCAAGGCCGCTATCGGGAAGCTCCAACTCAACGATGCCGCATTCCAATTCATGCCAGAGTCAAGCGTAGCCCTAGGCTTCGGCTTTCGTTGTGGATTCCTCGGCCTCCTTCATATGGAAATCATTCTGGAGCGTTTGCGCCGGGAATTTGACATGGACATCATCGCCACCTACCCGTCGGTGATCTATGAGGTTCTCCGCACGAATGGCGAGCTCCTCCGCGTCGACAACCCCGATCAACTTCCTGATCCGAGTGTGATCGAGGAAATCCGCGAGCCGATAGTTCGATGTTTCATCATGATTCCGAATGAATATATCTCGCCCATCATGCAGCTCATTATGGAAAAACGCGGAGAGGTCAGTCACACCGAGTCCATCGACACTAAGCGTGTCATGCTCACCACCGAGCTTCCGCTGAATGAAATCCTCGTGGATTTTGTGGACAAGATGAAGTCGATTACCCGTGGTTATGGCTCAATGAACTACGAGCAGGCCGGCTACCGTGCGAACAAGATGGTGAAGTTGGAAATGCTCGTCAATGGCGAGCCGGTGGATGCGTTTTCCTCCATCGTTCATCGTGAAAAAGCTGAATCTCGTGGTCGTGCTCTCGCCGCCAAGCTCAAGGAAGTGATACCTACTCAGCTCTACCAAGTATCCATTCAAGCCGCTGTCGGTGGAAAAATTGTGGCCCGCGAGAATGTGAGTGCGCTTCGTAAAAATGTAACGGCCAAGTGCTATGGCGGCGACATTTCGCGTAAACGCAAGCTCCTCGATAAGCAAAAAGAAGGTAAGAAACGCATGAAGGCTGTCGGAACGGTCAACATTCCGCAGGAAGCCTTTGTGCAGGTCTTGCGAACTAGCTAAGCCCCCCACGCCCCAAATCTCAACCGATCATTATGTTTTTACTCACTCCTCGCTATATAAAGGATGCCAAAAACTACATCCATGGCGCCAAGAAGTTCCTTGCTTACAAAAAAGACATTCTTCAGCCGGTAAAGGTTTCCGAGATTGAGTCAGGCATCTTGGATCTTCGATCTGCCATTCGAGCGCGCAGTCGCGAAGCTGTTTCCGTCGCGACCACTCGCCTCGATGATCTGGTCGGGAAATGTCTCCCCCACCCCAAGAACGCTTCTTTACGCGAGAATATCGAGGTTTTCCTTGTGGCTATCGTGATTGCCGCTGGGGTGAAGGCGTTCTTGATCCAGCCCTTTCGCATTCCGACCGGTTCGATGCAACCCACCCTCTACGGTATCGTTGGGGTTCCGACAGATACTCCACCTCCGAATCCCCTCATTCGCGCATTTCAGTTTTTTGTCCAAGGTCGACATTCTTTTGACCTTCGCGCCAAGGAAGAGGATGTCGTCGTCTCTCTGACTGAGAAAACGTATGTGAACTTTTTCACTTTCACGCAGATCATTTGCCGTCACACCACTTACTCGCTATTTGTTCCTCGCGATCCGCTAATGCGCTATTTCCGCGTGGTACCCGGACGTCAGTTTGCCGCTGGCGAAGTGATTGCCCGTGGGCATATGGATACGGGCGACCAAGTTTTTGTGGATAAAGTGAGCTACAATTTTGTTAAGCCCGCAAGCGGCGATGTTTTCGTATTTAAAACCACTGGTATTCGAGATATCGAGTCGGGGTTGGATCCGGCGATGGGTTCCCAGCACTACATCAAACGCCTAGTCGGGATGCCGGGCCAAACACTTCGGATCGCCCCCCCTCTCCTCTACATCAATGGAAATGTCTCAACGAACTTTGTGTTTCAAAGAGTGATGAGCTTGAAGAATGATTATCAAGGTTACTCCAATGGCGGGCGCGGCGGTCCGCCCTTCCGCTATCTTGGCACAACTGAAGATACATTCACGGTTCCAGTGAATAGCTACTTCGCCCTTGGAGATAATAGCTATCATTCCCGCGACAGTCGGGATTGGGGAATCGTTCCTGAGCGCAATGTGGCTGGACGCGGACTTGTTGTGTACTGGCCCTTCAGCAAGCGTTGGGGGCTCATTCGCTGATTTTTAAAGGAGCCACCCCTCACCGCCCCACGAAGGCCTGCTTCCATTTTTCTTCCCGAAAGCCCGCCAAAAAAATACCCCGTTCCGCATCGATGGCGAACGGGCGCTTGATGAGGTTGCCGTTTTTGGCGAGAAGGGAGAAAATGGTGCCCGTGTCCATTCCGTCGAGTTTATCCTTGAGACCAAGGGACCGATAATCTTGTCCGGAGGTATTGAGGATTGAGCGGACTTGGCTTTGGCTGGCAATCAATACGGCCTGCAATTCTGCCCCTGTCGGAGGAGTCTCACGAATAGGGAGTTCGTGAAAATCGATGCTTTGTGAGCGCAACCAGTTTGTCGCATTTCGGCAAGTCGAGCAGGGCTTGTAGGTATAGACTTTGAGCATGTGGAGTTTTTTAACGGAACCCCCATTCAAATCCCAAGTCAAAACCCTTGAGTGGAAGAGCAGTGGTGTCCGTGGCGAAGTTGAGGCTTTCGCTCAATGGACGATCGCTTCCCCATTGTGTGAGTGGATATTGAAGCGAAGTGAAGAAAACACCAGCCCCACTGACCAAATCAGAAAACTTATCCCAACTGGTCTGTAAAACGTAGGCCCTGAAATTGGTCGCAAGACTAAGTTGGGTAACGCCCTCGTTTGTGTATGGCAAGGCTCCTAGTTCGAGAAGAAGGGTCAAATCTTGAGGGGAAAGGTGGTCGTCATGCGATCGGAGGGTCCACCTTCCCTCGTTGAATCTGCCGAAGGCGAATGCCTCTACAAATTGGTGGTCAATCCATCCCGAAGCCTTTGCCAACAAGATGGGGTTCCATGGTTCATCAGAGAGAAACTCCATCGTTCCCTGGGTCATCAGCAAGCGACCCGCAGGCAATACGACTGGTATGTTTGAAAGAATCAAGCGTCCGGTCGGTACGGGTGCCATCAGTGAACCACGGAGTTTCAGGTCACAGGCCAATTCGCCCGCGATCGGCAGCTTGCCGACCCGGATCGGTTCAAAAGTGGAAATAGCGATATCTATTGTGTCTTCTGCGCTTGGGGAGAGAAAAGCAGGCAACAGAGTGGCGAGGGATTCCATACGCTGGGGTTGCTGTAGCGCGGAGATAGACTGTGGAACGAGATGAAGATCATCGTTAATCCGAGAGTCCACGAAGGCCAGAGTGCCGTTTAGGACTGAGTGGATGAGGTCCCCAGCCGAGCGCAGGCGCATATTCGTTAAAAGAACGGCAGAGGGATTCATTTTCAGCGGAATTTTTAATCCTTCGAGGGCGAGGTCCCATTTTGGCTGCCAAGATTGGGGGAACTGACAAGCCCCACTGATCTCGAATCGACCAGGCGCGACCTCGCCAACACATTTGTCAATTCGAAGGATGCCCGCATCAATGGTCGCCTGTGTATTAATTTTTTCAATGCGAGAAGGAATTGAGCCGAGATAAAATCCCGCCTCCATCAGATTTGTTGATCCATTTATGGAGGGGTTGGCAAAAGTATTTGAGACTTTCATGTTGCCCGAGAGTGATCCGCTCAACCCTCGAAGCGCAGGGAAAAGGGGGCGTAGGGTTTCTAGGTCGATTTGGGGGAAATCGACCCAAGCTTCGATGGGAGCATTAGCATCCACGATCGTAAATTTGCCATTCTCATCCTTCTTAAGCGTAACGGGAAATTTTGCCTCCCCTTGAATCGGGGCGTAGCCTTCTTTTTTGAAAATGGCGCTCAAGGATGCGGCACCAGCAAGAGATTTGAAATTCACCTCCATGGTAGAATGGGAAACTGAGGATGCATTTTCGAAGGTAAAGTCACGCAAAGT
>CAMDOJ010000001.1 GCA_945903555.1 Chthoniobacter flavus | reverse complement strand
CGGCAATGAGTGGGTGCTTTGAAAAAGCCGCTCCCGAAGATTGGTATCGCCTCGAAATGACATTTTCGCGTGGACTATATCAGGGCTGGATGCATGGCGTGAACCATCAGGAACTCGTCGGCGCCCGCTTCGGCAAAAAACGTGGCGCTCTCGTTGGACTCGTCTCCGCTTGCACTCACAACCATGTCGAGATGGAATCCTGCGCGGTTCCACTCAAGGCCGGTGATGGCATTGTTTTCGATACTGGCGGAAATACTGAGCACGAGCAGGGCGGACGACTCTTCCAAGTCTCAGGCAACAAACTCTCGTTTGAACACGGCAAGATTCAATTCTCCAAAATCCCTCGTGGATCACGCGTTTGGAAAACAAGCGATCCCGCACTTGACCGCGCGTTGCGACAGACATTTTCTGGCCATCTAGAAGCCCGCACCAACCGACTCAAGCCCATCGACATCTCGGTGGGAGGCAGAGTAGGCGAATCGCTTTTCATCGATTGCCAAGGCCATCGTATTCTTTCCCGCATGCCGCTTGAAGCCGCCCGAACTAGACCGCTTTGCGAACTCACTCTTGGCATGCAACTCGGTAAACTTGGCGGTACGCCGTTTCTTTTGGGAACGCTTGACGTTGATCTCCCAGAAGCTGTCATTCTACCCATCGCCGAGTTGAATCGCATGCGCCGCGAACTCGTCGCGAAGCTGATGTCTCCCCTGCGGGAAACCAAACCTCATGCCACGCTCGAGTCGGTTCTCCCCACATTTTGCGCTCCATCCACTGCGGCTCCGAAACTATCTGTCCTCGTCCGCTCGGAAGAACAACTCCTCGCGGCACTCGATGTGGGTGCAGAAGAGATCCTCGTCGATTATGAAGACATCCGCCGCTACAAGGATGCGGTGGCTCAGGCTCGGGCTCACGGAAACACTCAAATCCTCCTCGCCACCCCGCGAATCCAAAAAGCAGGCGAGGAAGGGTTTTTTAAACTCATTGCGAATGCCAAACCCGACGGCGTTCTAATTCGCAACATTGGCGGAATTTCTCATTTTTCCGAAAGCCCGCTTCGCCTCATCGGGGATTTTTCACTCAATGTCGCAAACCCCGCGACAGCTTCCGTTTTCATGGCCCGTGGTTTGGAGCGACTCACCCTCTCCCACGATCTCAATGCCTCTCAAATCCTCGCTATTCTTAAGCAGGCTCCAACCGATTGGTTTGAGCTTACGATCCACCACCACATGCCCATGTTTCACATGGAGCATTGCGTCTTCGCTGCCTTTCTTTCCAATGGCACCGACCACACGAATTGCGGTCGCCCATGCGATAAGCATCGCGTGCACTTGAAGGATCGCGTCGGCGTGGAGCATCCACTCCGAGCGGACGTCGGATGCCGCAACACACTTTTCCACGCCACAGCGCAAACCGCAGCTGCCTTTTTCGCCGACTTCCTCCAAGCGGGATTGCGGAGATTCCGCATCGAATTGCTAGAAGAAAGCGGCCAGAAAACCAAGCTTGTCATCCAAGCCTACCGTGAGTTGCTCACAGCTCGCAAAAGCGGCAAGGACCTGTATCGGGAACTTCACGCGAGCAGCCAAGTCGGCGTCACTAGCGGCACCTACTCGGGATAGCGAAGCGATTCTCAGTTCAGAGTTGGCTCTTCAGTTTCTTGAACCCGGTATTCGGCCAACTTGTTTCTCAGCGTACGAATGCTGATCTGAAGGAGTTCGGCCGCATGCGTGCGGTTGCCATCCGTTTTTTTCAAAGCTTCGAGGATAGCCTGCTTTTCCATCTCGTGGAGTGGGATCACCGCGCCATTGGTGGACGGAGACGCGACGGGAACAGATTGCTCAACAGGCGCAAATGCGGTCGCCTTAGCCGCAACCGGGGTGGCTGATGGGGCGAGAGCAGGCGGTACCACAAGCCCCATCAATTCGGCGCTGATTGGCACATTCTCTTCGGCGAGAATAGCGGCGCGCTCAACGACATTCTGCAACTCGCGCACATTCCCTGGCCAGTGATGAGCCAGCAACCCCTTCATTGCGCTGTCAGAAAAGCCACCCGTTTTCAAACCGTGCTCCCGCGTAAATCGCTCAAGAAAGTGATTCGCCAGTAACTCGACATCACCCACACGATCCCGCAAGGGCGGAACGCTGAGAGGAAATACATTCAAGCGATAGTAAAGATCTTCGCGGAATTCCCCTTTGGCGACGGCTTTTAAAAGGTCACGATTCGTCGTAGCCAAAACACGAACATCCACTTTGATCGTCTTGTTGCCCCCCACCCTCTCGAACTCGCGCTCTTGCAGGACACGCAGAAGTTTCGCCTGAAGACCGAGAGAGATTTCACTCACCTCATCCAGCAAGATCGTGCCTCCGTCCGCCAACTCAAATCGCCCGTCACGTTGGTCGGTCGCACCAGTGAAAGAGCCTTTCTCATGTCCAAAAAACTCGCTCTCGATGAGGGCTTCCGAAATGGCTGCGCAGTTCACCTTGATGAACGGCTTGCTGCTGCGATTGCTATTGAGAAAAATTTCGTTGGCGACGAGTTCTTTTCCGGTTCCATTTTCACCACAGATCATCACCGTGGCATTGGTTCGTCCGACCCGATTAATCAAATTCCGAAGTTGAACGATGACGGGGCTTTTCCCGATGATCTCACGGTTGGAAATACTCGCCCGATTGAGAAAATCCGTCACCTTCACTGCGCGCTGGAATTCCGCAGCCTTCTTCAAGACCAGATCAATCTGCATTTTTGAGAATGGCTTTTGAACGTAATCAAATGCCCCCGAGCGCATGCACTCGACCACCGTCTCGACCGACCCATTGGCCGTGATCATGACAACGAGGGGCTTGTCCTCTAAATGGGATACCTTCTCGATAAAGACCTTCCCGTTGCCATCCGGAAGCTCCATATCCAAAAACACGAGATCGAAATGACCCGACGCAAATCGCTTTTCCGCCTCGGCCAAGGAAGCGGCCGTGGACACAGCATACCGCTTACCTCGGAGTTGTTCCTCGAGGGTTTTTCGAATGATAGGGGTGTCATCAACCACCAATATGCGATCAAGCGCCATTACTTTTAGACTGACTATGATACTTACCCCTTTTTAGTAATGCCAATAAAAGTTTAGCTTATCGGCACCCCGTTGCAGGCAGAACTTGACAGAGACAAACGAATCCAGTGTTGATACGTATATTCCTATGAAGTTAACCTCGTTCGGATTTGTTGCCATTGCAGAAAATTTTTTGAAGGATGCCCTATCTGCTCCTCCCTCCTCTGGCGGCAAGTGGAGCCTGAAGAGATTCACAAACTTCACCGATAACTCGAGCTCGCTCCAAGTCCTTCTCACCTCGGATAGCGGCGTGCAGAAGACCAGTGCCTTAGTCCAGTCACGAATGACCGGTAGCTCACGCGAATCTTCAATCCAAGGTTGGATCCAGTATGGTGACGAGAGTACCCGCGAACCTTTCGTTATCAAAGCCGCTGACACCATCCGCGCAGAAGAGGAAATTTTTGAAATTGTTGATCAAATCGTCGTCAAGATTCCCGAAGTGGAAAAGCCCACTCATCAATCTACACCAGTGCCGTCGCCAAGCTCGGGGTTTGCTCCTCTTCTCTCGGAAATTCAGAACACCCAGTCCGCTTCCTCGGCCGAGGAACCGTTCGATCCCGCCAAACTCTTCGAGCAAATGAACGCGGATGCGACCGCTAAAGAGGAACCTGCAGCAGGCCTCCCGCTCTCCCCCGAGATAGACGAACCGGCAGCGGGCCCCCTCCTTTCCCCCGAGATAGACGAACCCCAAGATGATGCGCCTGCTGAGGCCCCGAAATCAGCCAAAGTTGCCAAGGGAGCAAAAAAACCCGCTAAATAAAATACCCGCCGCGCGCTATTTTACGCGCTTCTTCCGGTTCGTAGATCTCAGGTTGGAGCGACTACGCAGCTTCTGGGATGCGGAGGCACCTCTGGCGGGGGAGTCGGACGACTGCGGCGCGCCAATCTTCACGCCGGAGTTCCCGAAGGCGGATCCCTACCCTCGAAACGAGGGGCGGTTGGTGATACGGGCGCAGAGGAGTTTGCATCGCGAATGGTGCGGCAGCACATCCTGACAAATGGTAGGGACGCCGCGCCGTCGGTGTCCAATTTTTTACGCGTGCCACAGCATTCAACACCCTCCCAGATTCGGTTTTCTCATTGAAATCCCCTCGAATGAGGTCATGCTTAAGGTCATGAAACGCCTTTTACTCTGCCTCTTTCTTGCCACGACCAGCCTCCATGCCTCGGATATCTGGGGCACCGACTACCCCACCGCTCTCTCACAAGCGGCTTCGAGCAAAAAGCCCATTCTCCTCGAGTTCACCGGCTCCGATTGGTGCCCACCCTGCATGAAACTCACAAAAGATGTGTTTGAGCAGCCCGCCTTTGAGGATTTTGCTAAAAAAAATCTCGTCTTGGTGAAGTTCGACTTTCCCCGAGCGAAAGAACAATCCGCCGAGCTCAAAGCCGCCAACGAAGCCCTCTCCCAAAAATATCAAGTCGAGGGATTTCCCACATTGATCCTCCTTGATAGCACGGGCAAAGAAGTCGCCCGCATTGTCGGCTACCAACTCAGAACGCCCGAGGCCTTCCTCAAATGGGTGCAGGATAATCAGAAATAATTCGACCTCGCACGCACGGCACTATGGACAAGGTTCTCGAATATTTTCACAAAACCGGCGCCCTTCTTCACGGGCACTTTCTGCTTCGAAGCGGATTGCATAGCCGTGAGTTTTTTCAATGCGCCCTGCTATTGCAGGATGCGGCGATCGCCTCCGAAGTTTGCGGACTGCTCGCCGATCAACTTCGTCCCTATCCCGCCGTCACCGTCGTTTCTCCGGCCGTTGGCGGCATCATCGTCGGACAAGAAGTCGCCCGCCACCTTGGCAAAAAACACATCTTCGTGGAGAAGGACGGCGATGGCGGCCTCGTTCTGCGCCGAGGATTTCAAATTAAGCCCGGCGAGCAATTTGTCGTCGCCGAGGATGTCGTGACCCGTGGCGGCAGAGTTCAAGAGACCATTCAGATCATCCGCGACCACGGCGGCATCGTCCTCGCCGCAGGCAGCATCGTTGATCGGAGTGGCGGAAATTTACCGGATTTCGGATGTCCGTTTGTCTCCCTCGTCAAAATGAATGTCGAAACCTTCTCCCCCGACAACCTACCACCCGACCTCGTTGGCTCGACAGCCATCAAGCCCGGCAGCAAGTAATCAGCCCCCAAGAGAATACGGCTAGTTTTCGGTCTCGCCCCCCATGCAAGGTGCTCAAAACTGTAAAACTTTATCCTAAAAAACTTGCTCCAACTTAGCTCTTGTCCCCAACCTGATGAATCGAAGACAATTTATTAAGCGCGCCGGCTTGGCTGCTCTCGGGTTTGCGGGATTGCGCTCCTACTCTCTGTTTGCGGCGGAGAGGACGACACTAACTCCCACGATCGTCGGGTATGGTGCGCTACGGCCTGACCCTGCGCGAATCCTAGATCTACCCGAGGGTTTTTCCTACCGAGTCATCGCAAAAAAGGGACGAATCATGTCGGATGGGCTAAGGTTGCCAGCCAGACCTGATGGGATGGCAGCCTTCCCGGGAAAAGATGGTCGGGTGATTTTGATCATGAATCATGAGATCGATATTTCAGCTAAAGACAACGAGGGCGCATTCGGCAGCAATCATCGTCTGCTGACTCCCAAGATCCAAGACCAACTCTATGATGCCGGAGTCAAAAATCCCATGCTCGGAGGAACGACGACACACATCTACAATCCCGCCACTGGAAAGATCGAAACAGAGTATTTGAGCTTGGGTGGCACAGAGCGAAATTGCGCCGGAGGGTCAACACCCTGGGGCAGTTGGATCACATGCGAAGAGACCGATAACATTTTAGCCGGTGGTGACTGGAAGCAAGATCATGGCTACAACTTTGAGGTTCAGGCGACCGAGAGAGTGGGGCTGCAAAAGGCGGTTCCACTCAAAGCGATGGGGCGATTCCGCCATGAAGCCGTCGCGGTGGATCCCGTGAATTCCTATGTTTACCAAACAGAGGATCTGCCAGACGGGACCATCTATCGGTTTATTCCACGCACGCCTGGGAGGCTTATGGACGGCGGGCTCTTGCAGGCTCTGGCAATCAAAGGCATCTCGAAATGTGACACACGGAACTGGGAAAGCAGCACGTTTGAGGAGTGTCGCTCCTATGATGTCACTTGGGTCGACCTCGATGAGGTGGAGTCCCCGAAAGACGATCTGCGCCACCAAGCTCAATCCAAAGGCGCAGCGGTTTTCGCTCGAGCCGAAGGGATGTGGTATGCCAACGACGAAATTTATTTTGCCTGCACCAATGGCGGGCACATCAAGGAAGGGCAAATCTTCCGTTACCGCCCTTCGAGGAAGGCCGGCACTGACGGGGGTACGTTGGAGCTATTCGTGGAAAGCAAGGATGCGAGTATCCTCTCCTATGCCGATAATCTCACGATTTCCAACTATGGAGATGTGATCATCGCCGAGGACACCTACGACAAACACTCCTGCCGAATCGTCGGAATCACGCCGCAAGGCCAATACTACCACATCGCCAGCAATTCCTATAATTCCTCCGAACTCGCGGGCGTCTGCTTCTCGCCTGATTACAAAACGCTATTTGCGAACATTCAAAAAACGGGGATCACTGTTGCCATCGAAGGCCCGTGGGCCAACCGGCAGGTCGGTTGATTTTTGATCAATCCTAGGGCATATACTGAGGCAAAAAGCGGTTGATTTTCCTCACGATGATTTGATAATGAACACACACATGAAAACCACATCCTTGCTCTCACTTTTCTCGACCGTTATGTTAATCACCGGATGCACCACGGAAATGGGACCCGATGGACGCTCGCGCTCTGTCATGACCCCGATGGGCGCAGCCACACTGCAAGCCGTTACCGCGGCAGGCATCGGTGCAGGCACTGGTGCCATGATGCGCGGAGTGAATCCTGTCGCTGCTGGCGCGATCTCTGCTGGGGCGGGAAGCGTAGGATCACAGGCCATCAATGCCTTTATTCCGAAGGCGGGCGGAGGGGGCGATCAGCGCCAGCAGTCCGGTTATCAGCAGCAGTCCGGTTATCAGCAGCAGCCTGGTTATCAGCAGCAGCCCGTCAACCAGCAATTCTACATTCGCACATCTAATGGAGGCTTTGCTCCGGTCAATCCTAGCTATGTCCAGCAACCTGATGGCACTTACATCTCTGCTTATCCGGGTGGAAGACCGCTCTTCCGCCAACTTCCCAACGGCAGCTTCATACAGACGAACTAAAGCCGTGCGCTGACATCAAGACTTCACGGGCGAGACCTCGGACTGAGTCTCGGAAGTCTCTCGCGCCTCTAACTCAGAAGATGAAGACGCCGCAACCGAATAGACGGAGTGGGCGACTTTATCCGGTTGGCCCTTCACTTCTACTGGCAGGGCTGCTTTGGCGATTTCGCGCTCGAATTCCGCCTTGGCTTTTTGAAATTCCCCCAAGCTTTTACCAAGCCCCTTCGCAAGTTCCGGCAATTTCTTTGCACCGAAAAGCAAGAGACAGAGTAAGAAAATAAAAATCAGCTCGGGAAAACCAGGAGCCGAAAAGGCGAACAAGAAATAGGACATCACTCACAAAAACCACATCTTTTCTACCTTAGCAAGCTCCCTCCCTCACTCGCTCACGTTGAACGATCAATCCAGCGATCGTCAACCTCTCGACGGCTCCAGTTTACGGCTTGTCTTTAAATGAACGGACTCCTAAAACCACGTAGTCATGCCTAAGATTCTTCTAGTCGAAGACAATGAGATGAACCGCGATATGCTTTCGCGGCGCCTCCGTCGCCGGGGTTTCGCTGTGATCATGGCCCTCGACGGGGCCCAAGGTGTAGAAATGGCCCGCAGCGAAATCCCAGATCTCATTCTGATGGACATGAGTCTTCCCGTGATGGACGGATGGACAGCAACCCGAACGTTAAAAAGCGATTCCTCCACGGCGCGCATTCCGGTGATCGGACTCAGCGCGTATTCCCTTTCTAGTGACTTGGATAAAGCGTTAGAATCAGGCTGCGACGACTACGATACTAAGCCTGTGGACCTAGAACGTCTCCTCGAAAAAATGCAAATCCAACTCAGTAAATTGTGACGAAGATGATTAGAACTCGCCCCCCCGACCAATCATAAGACTCGACGAGTTTAAATATTTCAAGCTAGAGAAGAATAATATACTTATTCAATGTCAAGTGTCTCACCCCACGATCCTTTTAAAAAACGTCTCATCGGGTAACAGTTTTTTCCTCATTCAAAATTAATTCCTACCATGACCAACAACCTGAAACTGGAATTCAAAAACAACCTGCCCGATCTGTCCAAGGGTCTGGATGAGGCGTTGAGCTGGCTTACTCCATTTAATCTGACTCCAGATGCTTCCTATGTGACCATTCTCGCAATAGAGGAACTCGCCACAAATGTGATCAACCTCGGCTACACCGACAATCAGGAACACCTCATCCACGTCGAAATTATTGTCGAAAAAGATCAACTCTTGATTCAATACCGCGATGATGGTGCTTTTTTTAATCCACTCGAAGTTCAAGAACCAGATACCAATCTTCCCGCCGAGGATCGCCCCACAGAAGGCCTTGGCATCCTTCTTCTCAGAAAGATTTCAGATGATATGACCTATATACGCGAGGCGGGGATTAACTTCGTCACGGTCTCCAAGAGCACATCAAGCTAGTGAATCATCGATTCGAATTTCCGCGCAGAAATCTCCCCGCATTAGATTTTGCGGATAGGAAAGGCCGACAGGCAAGACGTCTTGCTAATCTGACCTGCCGGTTGTCGAAAAAAATATCTCTTCGCGTCTTCTCTCGATGATGGCACAAGCACTCATTGCGGGTATCAGCGGACTTTTATTCGGTTTTTTGCTCGCGGTATTTTTCGCAAAGCGTTCTTCGAATCTGGCTCGTGAAATAAGATCGGCCAAAGAAGTGGAGCTTGCCGCACTCTCTCAAAAGTTGAAAAAGGAGAACTTCACCGCCGAGAGCTTTCAACAAACAAAAAGCGCCTTTCTTGCAAATATGAACCATGAGTTGCGCACTCCCCTGAACGCCATCATTGGGTATAGCGAGATGCTCATGGAAGCAGCCACCGAGCGAGATCAATGCGCCTCCATCTCGGATCTGCAGAAAATCCATAGCGCAGGAAAGAACCTGCTACACTCGATCAACGATATTCTGGAACTATCAGATATTGAATCGGGAAAAACAGCGACCCACCTAGAAAAATTTGATCTCTCCACGATGATTCGTGATGTCGCTGCCGACGTGCAGTCCCTCGTTTTAAAAAACCAAAACCGCTTGGAAATCGAAATCCAGCCGAATCTCAGAGAATTCCACAGCGATTTCAAAAAAATCCGCCAAACCCTTTTCAACCTACTCAGCAATGCCAGCAAGTTTACCGAGCGAGGTTTAATCCGTTTCTGCGTCGCCAGCGAATATGTTAACGGAACGAACCATCTCAAGTTCACCATCTCCGACAGCGGCATCGGAATTGCACCCGAGCAGATAGGGCGGCTTTTTGAAGCCTTCACGCAAGCGGATGAATCGCCCACGCGAAAATATGGCGGCACTGGTCTCGGCCTCGCCATCAGCCGGAACTTCTGCCGTTCGCTTGGCGGTGAGATCAGCGTAGAAAGCGTCGTTGGCAAAGGATCCCTATTTACAGTCACTCTCCCCTTTGAGTCACCTCAGACCTAGCACTGCACATACAAGATAGGGAGCGAGATCTACTGATAACACTCGACAAAAACGAAGAGTGGGATTTTTCTCAAACGCATGAGCAAGGCAAAAAACTATTTTTACCAACTGGATGCTCTACGCGGTATCGCCTGCATCATGGTTCTTTTTTACCATCTTGTTCCAGGCGCCGGATCTTGGATTGCTCTAGGTCCATTGGGTGTGAGGCTTTTTTTTGTAATGACCGGATTCTTACTTATCGGCAATCATCTTCAACAGGTGGATCGGGGAAATGCTCCTTCAAAGATTCTCACAGGTTTCTACAAAAAAAGAGCGATCCGTATTTTTCCCGTTTACTTTCTGGCTTTCGGGATTCTCTGCCTGCTCGGGATCGAGCCTGCGCGGCAAGTCTGGGTTTGGATTTGCACTTTTTCCGTGAATTTCTACATGGGCTTCACCGAACAATGGCCAGGCGCTCTATCTCATTATTGGTTTCTAGCAACCAGCGAACAAATGGTTTTTGTCCTGTCTCTTTTGATCCTTTGGATACCTAGGCGCCTATTCGTTCCGATATTCGTTTTTTGCTTTTTCGGCGCTTGGCTTCACCGCTGGATAGCAACCACGATGGGCGTTGCCCCCATGATGGTGTGGTACTCTCCACTTTCTTCCATGGACTCGATCGCTGCGGGAGCTTTAATCGGCCTTTTGTATCGTGAGAAAAAAGAGACCGTCACCCGTTTGGCCTGCAGGATCAGCGTCACACTGGCCGCATGGGTTTGCTTGATTGGATCTATGGTGATACGCCTCTGGGGGTTCGATACGGCGTGGATTCACTCTGCGGAAACTCTGGAAGCGCTCTTTTTTGGATGGCTCATTTTGCGAGCGGCCATCGGCTTCACTGGATTCTGGGGCCATGCGCTTCAATTCCCAGGCTTGGTATACACGGGTGTGATCAGCTACGCGCTTTATGTGTTTCACCCCCTGCTTCACACCTTTGTAGAAACGGCCTTTAAAAAATTTCAATTCCCCAGCAATCCAGAAAACATCTTTCTCATCTCGACCACCTTTGTTCTCACATTTCTTGTCGGCATCCTGAGTTGGCACTTGATTGAGAAGCCTCTTATTTCGTCTAAAACAAAAGTGCCGATCGACAAAAAATGAGGATTACGGCGATCTTTATTGCACCTGTCCACTCGGGGCACTTTAAAAAACCGGTGACGATTCAGTCGTTTTCGACCGGACTATCTGGAAAAGCAAAATCCCACCCAATCGAATTCACCATAATTTGAATAAATTCATCCGTGGCAAGAACCCGTCGCGTGATCTTACACTCTTCAATGTAACATTCCCTAATGTTACGAATAAATGCAAATTTTTCATTGGAGTTCGCTTGGTTATAAAACTCACTCAACTCATCCACGCCTTTTAAAATTTGCTGCACGATGATATTTAGCTTCGGTTCGGTGAGTCGCGACAAAACAGAAGCATCAGTCAGCGATATTCTTTTTTTAGGCGACGTGACGTCCATCACCTATTACTTTCTCCATAAACCTTCAAGAATGCAAATTTAAGTTCAATTTGCCACAGCGAACCGAGACGTTCGAGGCTCCACAGGGCAGCAGATTTCTGTCGCGATCGATACTCAAAGCCATGCCGTCATTATTGAAAATGGGACGGATATCTGGCTCAAAATAAATCGAATTTCCTTTTTGTAGGGGCATAATTTCAAGGCATAGTTTTCCGCTCATAAACAGAAGTTTCCCATGCGGCGTCTGGGTAGGGAGGGCGGTACGCTTGACGGGATCAGACACCTTTGATTGTGTCACCCCACATGGATATCCATCGTAAAAAAACAATTTGTCCCCGAGTGACTTCTTTTAATCTCGATGAGTGGGATGCCGCAGCGAAAGCCTTTGAAAAGTCGCCGCCTGTTTATCTACACCAGCATTGGCTTCCCCATCCCCAAGCCGGATTTCTGCCATCCTGCGTCCGCACAGCGTGGACTAATAACGCCTTGTTGGTATTGGCTGAACTCGACGATGCCGACATTTTCAATCCATCTCGGGAATTCAATGCTCCAGCTTTTAAACGCGGCGATGTCTTTGAGCTGTTCCTTCGCCCGATCGAGCAGGACGCTTACTATGAATTCCATGTCGGGCCGGATAATCAAAAGTTCCAGCTAAGGGTGCCATCAGCGACCGCCTTCCGCAAGCGACCCAAGGGAGATATTCCTGAGGAATGGCTCGTCCAAAATCAGGTCATTGAAAGCCGCACAAAAATTCAGAACCTAGACAAACGCTGGCTTGTGATGGCAGCAATCCCTTTCGCGATGGTGGCTGAAGCTGGACATCCAAAAACCGGCTCCCAATGGCTCTTTTCTTTCAGTCGCTACGATTACTACCAAGGAGATCCCACCCCGGTTCTCTCCAGCTCTTCATCGCACCATTTGCCTTTGAGTTTCCATCACCAAGAAGATTGGGGCTTAATGAGCTTCGTCGAATGACGTTTCATCAAAAGCAGAAGACCGCCTACCCATTGCTCACTTTGCGGAGAACAACGAGAAAAGCGGTCTTCCTTATTTTGATCAGCTATCGGTCAGAGCTCAGGCTTTGAGCTCTTCGCCATTAATGGCGTTCGATATAACAAACTTTTCCTGATGGTAAGTCGGATCCGCGCGGAAGGCCAAACGACCGGCATAGCGGCGCTCGATCTCAACGAGATGTTCCTCGTCGTCCGTACGCAAGCGATTGAGAAGATCGGGATGAACAGTCACGCGGATTTCATGAACGGCTTCTTGGTGCTTCCGCATCACAGCATGAAGGGCGCGCTGAAGCTCCACACTCATGGTCATCGGACTCTTGATCATTCCTTTTCCGCTGCAATGCGGACACGGAATGAAGATCGAGCTGGCAAGGCTCTCATTGGCACGTTGGCGCGTCATTTCCAAGAGACCAAGTTGAGATATCGGCAGCACATGAGTTCGCGCCTTGTCGCGCTTGAGACGGTCTTTAATGTGCAGATAAACCGCCTGCTGATCCTTGCGGTGCTTCATGTCGATGAAGTCAGCCACGATGAGTCCGCCGATATTACGCAGGCGCACTTGGCGAGCAATCTCCTCCGCAGCTTCGATATTCGTCTGAAGGATGGTCTTTTCCATATCCTTGGACCCCTTGTTGCGCCCAGTATTCACGTCCACGGCAATCATGGCCTCGGTCTCATCGATTACAATGTAACCACCGCAAGGCAGCCAAACCTGACGGTGAAACGCGGCCTCAATTTGGGCTTTCACTCCGAAACACTCAAAAATCGGCTGAGCACCGGTGTAATGCTGGATGGATTTTTTCGCCCGCTTCGAGATCTGACCGACAATGTGCTGCATTCGCTCGACGGCCTTAGCGTCGTCCACAATGATGGCATCGACTTCATCCGTGAGGAAATCACGAACAGTTCGCTCGATGAGGTCAGGTTCCTCAAACAGACAAGCTGGAGAAGATTTTTCCTGTAGGCCGTTCTGAACTTGCGTCCATTGATCCACAAGGATGCTGAGATCGCGAACAAAGTAGCGGGCGCGCTGCCCCGCCCCGACCGTCCGCATAATGACGCCCATGCCCTCTGGCACATCGAGACTGCGAAGGATCTTGCGGAGACGATCACGTTCCTTCGGATCCTCGATTTTACGAGAGATGCCGAACTGATCATTGAAGGGCATCAAAACGAGATAGCGACCCGCGAGGCTGATATCGGTGGTGATGCGGGGCCCCTTGTTGCTGATAGGTCCTTTTTTGACCTGCACGAGGATGTCCGATCCGATCGGGTAGATATTCGGCACATCTTTATGAGTGATGCGCGGGGCTTTTTTCTTCGAGTTTTCGCCAGCCCGATTGATGGTTTCGATGCCACTATCGAGCGCAGCTGGGATAGCATCCCAGAACTGCAAAAACGCATTTTTCTCGAATCCGATATCAACGAACATCGCCTTGATGCCGGGTTCGATATTGCGGACTTTTCCTTTGTAAATACTGCCAACAATATTGCGATCGGTCTCGCGTTCGATGGTGTATTCCTCAAGACGATTGTTCTCGAGGAGGGCGACCCGTTTCTCAAGTTTCTCGCTACTCACGATCAGCTTGATGCCGGTTGATTTTTTTCCGAGACCTAGGATTTTTTTCACTGTTTCTAACATTAAGTTTATAAGGGTTTGTGCAAATGGATTCGCACGATTGGATGGGCTCACCTGTTCTTTGGTTTTTCCGGTTTTGGTTTCTGGTTTTCACCGTCAACCGCGGCCTTTTTGCCACTGATGAGATTGAAAATGTTTTGGATGGGGTTGTTGCGGGGAGCGGGGGTCGGGGTTGGTTGGGGCTTGGTTGAGGCTTGGTTGGGTTGAGTGGGTTGGTTGGGTTTGGGTTGAGTTGTGTTATTCACGCGGCCACGTGCATCGGCGTCCTCGCGAACGCTGGGCGTGGCTGGTGGACGGCTTTCCTGCGCTTCGGCAGAAGGATTCTCGGCGACTTCGGCGTCCTCGGAGAGTTTATTCAAGGCGGGGGCCTCACGACCAAAATCCATGCTTTCCGTGAAAAGAAAATTGCCTTTGGCCGGCTCGAGCGCGGCCAGAGTGACATCCTCTCCATTTTTGTAAGCAGAGATGTCTTTGAGAATTTTTGCGGCAATGGGAGCGGAAACCCCTCCACCGGACTTGGCTCCCTGTACAAACGTCACAACCACATAATCGGGGTCATCATACGGGGCGAAGGAAATGAACCATGTGTGGTTGTCTTTTTTGCCTGAACGCCAGAACTGAGACGTTCCCGTCTTGCCTGCGGTGACCATATTTTCATTGCGGGCCCGTCCAGCGGTGCCGCCATCTTCATTAACGACATTCCACATACCCTTGCGAACCTCCGCGATCTGAGCCTCTGTGAAGCCACCATCAGTAATGAGGTTCGCCCGAAGACGCGGCGGTTCCTTGGAAACAACCGAACCATCTTGTGCGACTATACGATCAATGAGGCGTGGATAGTAAACGATGCCCCCATTGGCGATGGCGGCAGTGACAATAGCCATTTGAAGCGGTGAGGCCAGCACATCGCCTTGCCCAATGGCTGTATTCGCCGTGAATCCGTTGGACCACCTTGCGCGGGGATTCACCTTCGATAGCCACTCCGGCCCGGGAAGAACACCTGGCGATTCACCCGAAAGAGGAATGCCGGTTTTTTGTCCCAAGCCGAGCATTTTTCCGACCAAGTTGATCTGGTCGATTCCGGCGGCATTTCCAAACTGATAGAAATAGGCATTGCAGGAAACTTTGATGGCATCGGGCAGCGAGAGTTTGCCGTGCGTGCGATGCTTCTCAGCTATCCAGCACTTCATATACTTGTTGCCGTATTGAACGCCCCCATAGCAACTGAAGCATTTGTCCACGATCCCCGCTCGGCATCCCGCCAATGAAATTGGAATTTTATAGGTCGAACCAGGAGCATAAGCACTAATGGCGCGGTTCACCAGCGGATTAGTCTCATCCTTGTTGATGACGCTCCATTCGCTCGAAGCAATCGTTGGAATGAAAATATTGGGGTCGTAGGATGGGACTGACGCCATAGCAAGGATGTCGCCATTTTTAGGATTGAGAACGACGGCCGCACCGCGTCCCACATACCTGAGCGCATTTTCGGTGATGTATTGAATTTTAGCATCAAGAGTGAGAAAAACATTGTTCCCCTGTATCGGTTCCCTTCGTTCAATTTCCCCTTCGATAACGCCCTTCACATTGCGCTGGAGGATGCGGGCGCCAGGTTTTCCCTTGAGTGTCTCGTTTAAAGAAAGTTCCAACTGCGCCTTACCCTCCACATCGGGTTCGTAGAAGTTGAAATTTTTCAGATCGGGCAACTTGTCGATATCCGAGGGCGCCCCCACATAGCCTAGGATGTGGGCAGCCATTGATCCGTAAACATACCATCGAACCGGCTTAATGCTCACATTGACGCCTGGAAGTCCCAGATTCCTCTCCGAAAAGAGCGCCATTTCCTCGAAGCTGAGATCTTGACGATAGTTATATGGGACTTCGCGATTCGTGCGGTAGTGCATCTGAAGTGCGTTGGCATTAAAATCCTTGGCTACCCCTAATTCTTCCATGCGCGGGATAACCGTCTCCGAGACGATTTTCACCACATCGGCCTCCTTGAGATCACGGGGCATGTTGTGAACCCGCCCACGATAGGCCGTGATAGGAATCGAGCCGCGCGACTCACGGTAGGCGCGAACCATGTCGGGCAAATAAAAATCCACCTCAAAGCTGGCTCGATTTTCAACAAGTTTGATGCCATTTCTATCCAGAATCTCACCTCTTATAGCAGGGAGTCGAACAGTCACTTTGGAAGCCGAATTGATTCGGGCTGAATACTCTGCGCCACGTGTGATTTGAACACTCCATAGACGAACCGTGACGCTCGTCATTCCCCCGATAATGAGAAGTGCTAGAAAGAAAATGCGAGGTCCGGAGCGTGAATGCTTCATCGTTTGACGGATCTCAATTTGCGGGAGCCATCAGGAAGTAAGCGATCCATGTGCGACACAGTCCAATAAAATAAAGGCGCAATCAAACCTGCAATCAAACCTGGTGCCAAAATGCGCCAACCTACTGCCGGCGTCACAATAATGCCTCCCCGAATAAATGTGATCAAAAGAAACTGAACGAGTAAAAACGACGATGTTCCAACCGTGCTGAGCAGGATGAAAGGCCATGAATTACGACTTTTCATCGCTAGACGAAATCCATTTGCAAAGCAGCCTAAGATCACAAAGAAGATGATAGAATATCCCATGGGAATTTCAACTTTTCCTGCCACAACGTGAAGGTAAAACAAGTCGCTTAAGAAGCCCGTGAAAAATGCCGCTGCAAGCATGGCGGGAAAGGGTAGCACCATTGCCGCATAACAAAAAACCATCGGCACCAACAAAACATGCGCCCCGTGGAGGTCAGTCATCGGCGGTAAGAAATTTTGAACAATAAAAGCCAAAAGCACACCGATGAACAAGGCCAGCAAATCGATGAGTGGTTTCATTTTTTCCCCACTAGAACAAAAACATGCTCGGTGATCATGAGATTCACACAAGGTTCGATGACCGCCTGTCCGTCGAGCGTGCGCGGAATAAATTCTTTCACTTTGCCAATCAATACCCCAGGCGGGAAAGACCCGCGGGCCACCCCTGCAGTATAAATTTCCTGACCGGCTTGAATTGGGGCATTTTTTGAAAGGAAGTTCATTTGAAGCAATCCTCCGATGGCATCCTCTTGCACTCGCATACCAGAAACAATGCCGTGCTCTTTTGTGCCCTCGACCTTGGCCGCGATCCGGCAGGTCTCATCGGACACCAGCACCACGATGGCTTCATTTTTAGATACCGTCGTCGTTTTCCCAACCAGTCCCACATCCGTGAGGACGGGCTGATCGGCTTCGACTCCATCTTCAAATCCTCGGTCGATACGGATGGTATTCCACCACGTTGAGGCATCACGGGAAATGATGCGGGCGGCCAGCAGTTTAAATGACGAGCGCTCGCGATAATCGAGAGCCATTCGTAACTTATTATTCTCTGTCTCGAGTTTACTAAGGAGCTTGGTCGAAGCCCGGAGTTGACGGTTTTCCGCTACAAGTTGGACATTTTCGACCTCCAACTCATCCAAGGATTTGAGCCTCTCACCGACGGATCCGATATTTTTTTGCATCGCAGTTCCCGTTTTTAGAAAGGGCGAAAGCAGGGAGATAAACCCCGATTGCATCGACTGCATCGAGGAGGCGGACAGGGCGGAGAGATAGATCGCCAACGCCAAAGAGGCGACTACGAGAGCGATGTTAAGTCTGTTCATTGTTTGGAAGAATGAGACGTCTTCCACTTGAGAACGTTCCAGATCAACGACCGTGAGGCCGTTCGGATGAAACGGCTTTAAGGAATTTCAACTCGGAGAGCGCGCGACCAGTCCCTTCGGCCACCGCACTCAATGGATCTTCAGCCACATGAACAGGAAGTCCAGTCGCCTCGGAGATGAGTCGATCCAAGCCACGCAAGAGGGCACCACCACCAGCGAGGACAAGACCACGATCCACGAGATCGGCTGAAAGTTCCGGCGGACAACGCTCCAGCGTGATACGAACCGAGTCCACGATGGTAGAAAGCGGTTCCATAAGGGCCTCGCGAACTTCTTGTGACGTAATGGAAATAGTTTTAGGCAGTCCAGCAACAAGATCCCGCCCCTTCACTTCGAGGCACACTTCCTTCTCCAACTTGTAAGCTGAACCAATTTTAATTTTTATTTCCTCCGCCGTGCGCTCACCGATCATTAGGTTGTAAGCGCGCTTCATGTAGACGGTGATCGCTTCATCTAGCTCATCGCCGGCAACGCGAACGCTTCGGCTGAACACAATACCCGAGAGCGAAATGAGAGCAACTTCGGTCGTACCGCCGCCAATATCCACAATCATATTGCCGGCCGCATCCTGCACAGGAAGACCGACACCGATCGCGGCGGCCATAGGTTCCTCGATCAAATAAACTTCACGCGCACCAGCATGGGTGGCGGAATCTTTCACAGCGCGCTTTTCGACTTCCGTGATGCCGCTAGGCACAGCCACGACCACGCGAGGGCGAACCATACGACGACGGTTGTGCACCTTGCTGATAAAGTGGCGCAACATGGCCTCCGTGATCTCGAAGTCGGCAATAACGCCGTCTTTGAGTGGTCGGATGGCAACAATATTGCCTGGGGTTCGGCCAAGCATTCGTTTTGCTTCGTTGCCAACGGCCAAAACACGGTTGGTGCCTTGCTGAACCGCAACCACGGAGGGTTCACGCAGAACAATTCCTTGATCTTTGACGTAAACGAGTGTGTTTGCTGTGCCAAGGTCGATACCTATGTCGCTAGAGAAGAGTCCAAGAAGATTATCAAACATCGAATTTTAGAGAAAATGGATTGTGTGTGTTTTTAAAATGCATTGGGAACCGGACTTTTTTTAAGAGGGGGAATCCTTCAGCTTTTTTTAAACAACGATTTATACTGGAGGCCACCATTCACCGGGTCAAGGCTTAGTTTGGTGATTTGATTTTCCGCCGAGATCAAAGGCTCTCGGTAATCGCTTGACCCATTTCCGAAGTTCCCACCAACGTTGTTTCAGGCGTATAAATGTCCGATGTTCTCAAACCCTTGGAAATAACAAGCCTAACAGCATTTTCGATAGCACAAGCGGCCTCCTCACATCCCAGAGAGAACCTCAGAAGCATGGCTGCTGAGAGGATTTGGGCGATCGGATTTGCGATCCCCTTGCCCGCAATATCTGGGGCAGTACCGCCACTTGGCTCATACATGCCAAATCGAGTCGCCCCACCAGTGGTCTCCCCGAGGCTCGCGCTAGGCAACATGCCAAGTGATCCCGCAATCATGGCCATCTCATCACTCAAAATATCTCCAAAGAGGTTTTCGGCGAGAACGACATCGAAAGACTTAGGATTTTTGATCAACTGCATGGCGGCATTGTCCACATAGAGATGCCTCAAACTCACATCGGGATACTCTCGGGCCAACTCGGTTACGACCCGGCGCCAAAGCACGCCATTTTGAAGCACGTTCGCTTTATCGACCGAAGTCAATTCTCCGCGACGCTTGCGGGCGGCCTCAAATGCAACGCGAGCGATACGACGGATCTCGGATTCCCAGTAAATCATGGTATCAACGGCAAATTCCTCCCCACCCTCGCTTTTGATATATTTGGGCTCTCCGAAATACAATCCACCCGTGAGCTCGCGGACACAGAGAACATCGAACCCGCCCTCGACAAGCCGCGAATGCAATGGCGACGCGTGGGTCAACTCAGGCAGACAGATCGCGGGACGAAGGTTGGCGAAAAGACCAAAATGTTTGCGCAAGGGCAGTAGGGCCGCCCGCTCGGGTTGTTCGTTAGCGGGAAGCGATTCCCATTGGGGACCACCCACAGATCCAAAAAGAATCGCATCCGCTTCCTCACAGGCCTTGAGCGTCTCCTGAGGGAGTGCGCTTCCCTGCCCGTCAATCGCGGCGCCACCGACCAACTTGTGGTCAAAACTCAATCCAATCGCGAATTTTTTAGTAACTGCTTCAAGAACACGCAATCCCTCTGCCATTACCTCTGGCCCGATCCCGTCGCCCGCCAGAACGGCGATGCGGAAAGTTTTATCTGATGTCATAAACGCTCATTTAATCTGCCCAAGCCTTCAGAATCAAGACCAGCAAATCAAAAAGCGATGAGCAGAATATCGCTTGAGAACAATTTACATGTCTGATTGGCTTAAGTGTCTGCTTTGAAAATCCCCGCCAACGACTCCCTCTGCGCTTGGAAAAAAACTTTTTTGGCATCGATCACCTATCCAGCCACGACCGCCCTCCTCTCTCTTTTCCTGACTTCCTGCGCATCCGTCAGTATCACCAACTTGAAGCGTGACGAAAGTTTTGCGCCCACCTCACCGCCGAAGGAAATATTTTTGATGCCTTTTACGGTGGAGGACATCGTTCTGCGTGTGGACAGAAAGGGGCACGATCTGGCAGAGTTTAAATCCAACCTCAAAGCCAATATGTCGCGGGAACTTCTTGATCGACTCCCGGCGCATGCGGCCCAAGCCAGAATATTATCGCCGGACACCAAGATTCCCCGTGGCAATTTCTGGTTGATCCAAGGTCACTTTACTCGAGTGAACCAAGGCAGCCGACTTCTGCGAAGCACTGTGGGCTTCGGGGCCGGCGGCACCAAGATGGAATCCACCATAGCCGTCTATCATCTTTCTGGATCCAAGCCGACCAAGATACTCGAATTTGAAACAACGGGCGGCTCGAATATCACCCAAGGGATCGGCGGCATCATTGCCGTGCCCTTGAGTGGCCCAATGGCCTTCACCTCTCTCTATCACGTGGCCGATGGCATCCGAAGCGGCGTCAGCTTCGACACGGCGCGAACAGCGAGAGAAATCAGCGCCACCCTGTCGGAATACCTTCACCAAAAAAATCTTCTTTTTGAAAGACCCCCGATCAGCCCCAAAAAACTAGGCGTCCTCCGCTTGGATATCCTACCGAACTCAAAAATAATAACTCCACCGCCCACGGTGCCGGTCAAAAAAATGGTATCCCCTTAAAGCCAATTTGCTACTTGCCGAAGAGAAGCTCTACCACCCGCTCCGTATCCGAGAGGTCCTCAAAAAGAAAATCCGGTGCGTGATCGCGCAACTCGGCTGAGGAGTAGTGCCCAGTCGCAATGGCAACGGTGCAAGCCCCAATCGCACGCCCACACTCGATGTCCTTCGGCGTGTCGCCGATAACGTAAATACGGGAAGGTGGAAAATCCTCTCCATGACGCTCCAAAGCACGTGCACGCGCAAATTTCCCCAACTCATTGCGGTCATGGTGATCATCCGCAAAAGCTCCGAATTCAAAAAAATCCCAGACTCCATAGTGTGTGAGTTTGATTTTAGCCCCTCGGCTCACATTGCCTGTCAGCAAGGCGAGGACGACATCCGTGCGTTCGGAAAGAACTTTTAAAAGAGAAACGATACCCGGAAGAAGCCTGCCATCATGCCGCCCGATCCGCTCAGTGAGATGGCCAAGGTAAGTGTCCAGCAAAGCGGACACGTTCTCAGGGGAAACCGAGATGCTGTGCTTTTCCAGTAACTCACGCGCGATGCGACCATCGGTAGCTCCGGCCAGAATGATCCCATCCAAGTCCTCTTCGACGCCGAAGCGCGATAGCATAGCATCTTTCAATGCCGCTTCACCCGCGCCTCCCGACGAAATCAGCGTTCCGTCGATATCAAAAAGAAGCAACCGACGATCAATCTTCATCGTCTCCGGCATGCTCGGGCTCGACCGCCTCGGGTTCGAGAATTTCGCCGTGCTTGGAAAATTTCCTGTGCCGCTTATTGGCAGGCAGGGGGCTGAGAGTCATGCCAATCGCACGTCCAACGAGCTTCGGCTCCATATCAACATGGGCCATTCCAGAAAGATCCTCTTTCACCCGCTTGACGACGAGCAACCCAAGATCTTGGTGAGCCATTTCGCGACCACGGAATTGAAGGTGCACTTTAACCTTATTCCCCTTATCCAAGAAATCCTCGGCATGCCGGACTTTGGTGAGGTAGTCATGTTCATCAATATTGACTCGGAATTTGATCTCCTTGACCTTGTTGACAACGTGCTTTTTTTCCTTTTCCTGCTTGGCGAGATCGTAGCGGAACTTACCGAAATCCACGATGCGACATACGGGTGGCTGGGCATTGGGAGCGATCTCGACCAGATCCATCCCGATACTGCGAGCGCGGCGAATCGCCTCGTCTAGGCGCAGGACGCCAAGCTGTTCATTGGTTGCTGCAAGAATCACGCGCACTTCCCGTGCACGGATTCGCTCATTGATGCGAATATCCTTAATATTAATAGTGCCTCCTCGTTGGGGGGTGAATGATCACGGCAAACATCGAGTTTGCGTGAGTGGGTGATCTGCGTATCCAAGCGCAAAGAGCGCTGAAAAAAGAAAAGGTCAGCACCTGCATGCAGACAAATCGAATACCGAAAATATGCGTTGAACGCTTGATACCATCATTGGACGGGCTAGGTAGACTAGAGTTCTCAAACTTGTGCAAGGGGAAAATTTGCAAATATTTCGATCTCTCCCACGAAGCTGTAGCCATTCTCGATGCGCCCTCTTGATTATCATCTATAAAAAATAGCTGCCCGCACATCTCCAAGATCACGCTTTCACGTAGACCTCGGCTCCCGTTTCAACGAATTCCTTGGCTTTCGCATCCATGCCCTGCTGAAGCGCCTCGTCTTCAGCGATACCTTGTTCAGCGGCATACCTACGGACGTCTTCCGTGATCTTCATCGAGCAAAAATGCGGTCCGCACATAGAGCAAAAATGCGCCGTTTTAGCCCCATCCTGCGGCAGGGTTTCATCATGGAATTCCCTCGCGGTTACAGGATCAAGGCCGAGATTGAATTGGTCTTCCCAGCGAAATTCGAAGCGGGCCTTGGATATCGCGTTGTCACGATATTGCGCACCGGGGTGTCCCTTCGCGAGGTCGGCAGCATGGGCCGCAATCTTGTATGTGATTACTCCGTCCTTAACGTCTTTTTTATTCGGCAGACCGAGGTGCTCCTTTGGCGTGACGTAGCAGAGCATCGCGCAACCATACCATCCGATCATTGCCGCACCGATGCCGCTTGTGATGTGGTCATAGCCAGGGGCGATGTCCGTCGTGAGTGGCCCAAGCGTGTAGAAGGGGGCCTCGTGGCACCACTCGAGTTGCTTGGCCATATTTTCTTCAATCATGTGCATAGGCACGTGACCAGGCCCTTCGTTCATGACTTGGACTCCCTTCGCCCAAGCGCGGTCGGTGAGTTCGCCCTGCACCTGCAGTTCTCCAAATTGAGCTTGGTCGTTTGCGTCAGCGATCGAACCAGGCCGCAGACCATCTCCAATACTGAAGCTCACGTCATAAGCCGCCATAATATCACAGATGTCGTCCCAATGCGTGTAGAGGAAATTCTCCTTGTGATGAGACAGGCACCACTTTGCCATGATGCTGCCGCCCCGCGAGACAATGCCCGTCATGCGGCGCGCCGTGAGCGGTACGAAGCGCAAGAGGACCCCGGCGTGAATCGTGAAGTAATCCACTCCCTGCTCCGCCTGTTCAATGAGTGTGTCGCGGAAGATTTCCCATGTGAGGTCCTCCGCTTTTCCTCCGACCTTTTCTAAAGCTTGATAGATAGGCACTGTGCCGATCGGCACTGGCGAATTGCGAAGAATCCACTCACGCGTGGCGTGGATATTTTTTCCGGTGGAAAGATCCATCACGGTATCCGCGCCCCACTTTGTTGCCCAGCGCATCTTCTCGACTTCCTCATCAATGCTCGATGCCACGGCGCTATTGCCGATATTCGCATTGATTTTCACCAAAAAATTCCGCCCGATAATCATCGGCTCAAGTTCAGGATGGTTGATGTTTGCTGGGATAATAGCCCGACCGGCGGCGACTTCGGATCGAACAAATTCTGGCGTTATCTCGTTGGGAATACGCTGCGGGAATCGTCGAAAGATCGAAGGCGTGTAATCCGTGCTCCCGGTCGCGGAGTTCGATATTTGAGTAGACCCGGCGTGCTGCTTGTCGAGATGGTTTCGGGCGATGTCGTCAGCGAGATCGGCGATTTTGGCTCGCCCCATATTTTCACGGATCGCGATGAATTCCATCTCCGGAGTGATCACGCCCTGCCGTGCATACCATAATTGCGTGACGGGATGCCCCGCCGAAGCGCGAAGCGGCTTGCGACGCAACCCGGGAAACTCCACCAATCTATTGCGCTCCGCATTGCTCGCATAGTCGGCATGAACGCGGGTCAGGTAACCATTATCCTGCGGCTTGATTTCACGTCCGACATACTCTTCCACATCTGCCCTAGACTGGATCCAAGAGGCACGCAGCGCTGGAAGACCATTCTCCACATCACCATCAAATGCCTCATCACCCCATGGCCCCGAGGCATCATAAACGCAAACCGATTTGTTCTCCTCAATCGTGCCATCCATGCGCTTCGTGTCCGAAAGCCCAATCTCCCTCATCGGCACACGCACATCGGAATGAAGAACTCCGGAAACGTATGCTTTCTTAGAGTTCGGAAGGGGGTCGCTGCTTTTGGGCTCAAAGGCTTCAATTGGTGCAATCATTTTCGATGGATTTTATTTTGTTAGACTTTTTGTGCTTTCGCCAAAAACGCACTCCAATGAAAAGCCACCAAAGACTCGAACTCCATCGCTGTCTCCGCTGCTCCCTCCGCCGGTGTGATCCGTTTCAGGTTCAAAGGGTCTTCTGGTCGTGAATGACCACTCCAGAACTCTCAGCCCATCATAGGCTCCCCTGCACATCTCCATGCTTCTCGCAGGTTCGTGCAGAGGTCAATCGTTTTAAAAAATCTCGCCCAACAATCTCCACTCACCCCGCCTGCAAAAAAAAAGAAACTTTTAGATTGCGAAATGGGGAAAAGTGGGTGAAAGTGGGAACTCGTGGTGATTTTTGTCTAAACTAACCTAATAAAATGCCGCAAGAAATCCCATTAGCGCCCCTGTATTCGGGGACTTATGAGAGAGCGTTGGACGCCAAGAAGCGTGCGGCGATCCCATCGACATGGGTAACTCCCGATAACGCGGAGTTTTTTGTAATTCCACATCCGCAGGAAGGTTACCTCATGGTCATGCCTACCGAGGAATTCCACGCAACTGAGCAACGAATCCTCACCTCGGGGGCCTCGGCACAAGAAAAGCGCCAAGCGATACGACAATTTTTCAGCGCGGCCCACAAAGTCTGCCCCGACAAGCAAGGTCGAGTTCTCGTGCCGGAGTCCCATGCGGTTGCGGCGGATCTCACGGGTGACATTGTATTTATAGGAGCAGGCAGACGATTTGAGATCTGGTCGAAAGCGAGACACGCCGCCTCCTGCGAAGCCAATGCGTCAATCTACCAGCGCGTCGCAGTCGATATCGGCTTGTGATTTTGATGAAAACGAAAGCCAACAAATGAGGATGGAAGGGAACTGATCACAACCATGCAAAAGAGCATGAAGCTCAGCTGCAGGGCCATTATCCATAAAACTTTGAGCACTTATGAGAAACTTGGATTACGACAATTTTTTAGGAATGCCATCCACACCTTCTAATCGGGCGGAGTTGCCTTACCATCTTCCGGTCATGGCCGCGCAAGTGAAGGCGTATTTGCGCCCAGCGCCAGGCCTGCTTTTTCTTGATGGAACCGCCGGCGGCGGTGGTCACACCAATCTCATGCTGGAAGCGGGAGCGGAAGTGATCTCGTTGGATCAGGATCCAGAAGCCATAGCGGAGTGCCAGAAACGATTGGTGCATTTCGGAACAAAATCCCGCTTGGTCGAATCCAATTTCAGCAAAGCCCCAGCGGCGCTAGAGAAAATCGGAGAAGATCGTCCATTGAATGGGGCCCTGCTCGATATCGGAGTTTCCTCACACCAATTGGATGCGGCAGAAAGAGGATTTTCTCTCATGCAAAATGGCCCACTGGACATGAGAATGAGCCCGAGCGCGGCGCTCACCGCAGCCGATGCAGTCAACACCCTGCCCGTCTCCGAACTCATTCGAATCTTTAAGGAATATGGGGAGGAGCCCTTTGCCCGTCAGATCGCTGCCAAAATCGGCGAAATCAGAGAGTCAAAACCTTTTCAGACCACATTTGACCTCACAGAAGCTGTCACGATGGTTTCGCCCCGACGTGGTCCCCGACATCCAGCAACAAAGATTTTTCAGGCCTTGAGAATCCATGTGAATGACGAGCTTCAGGCCCTCAGGGAAACGCTGCAAGAAATCCCCTCGCTACTCGCACCAGGAGCCCGCTTCGCCATCCTCACGTTCCACTCATTGGAGGATAGGATCGTGAAAGTCTACTTCCGTGAGCAAAGCCGAGAGTGGATTGACCGCCCAGAATGGCCAGCCCCTCGCCGCAATCCCAGCCGCATTTTCAAGCTACTCACAAGCCATCCGATCACAGCCAGCGAAGAAGAAATCCAACAAAACCCGAGAGCTCGCAGTGCCAAACTGAGAGTTGTCGAAAAAATATAAAAACTCCATGACCACATCATTCGCCCCGCGGAACAGCAGCAACCCGATTCAGATAGCAAAAGCACTAAAATACATCGCGTTCGCCGTTGTCACGGGCTCGCTGGGATTATCCTATGTGTATTTGAAAAATCAGCAGTTTGCCCTCGCTGATGAAATCCGTCTCACGGAAAAAAGAATCAAACAAGTGCGGGCAGAAAATGAAGTTCTCTTGGCCAAAACTACAGAACTGTCCTCCCGCCGCGCCCTGCAACAGCGAATGACGAGCGGATCGCTTCATGTTGTTCACATCTCCGGCGACAAGATTGCCCGCCTCACCCCTGCCTCGCCAGCGATGCAGGATGGAATTCTTCGTACAGTATCCAACGAAAGAACATCCAGATGAACAAACCGGAGTGCATGCGAATAGCCTTAGCCTGCGGGGTAGTGGCGCTTATATTTACGATTTTCTCGGCGCGTCTGGTTGATCTGCATATTTCCAAGCACGCCGAATACTCGAAACTGGCTGCACAGAAGCACACCCTGCGTCAAATCATCCATGCCAAAAGGGGGATGATCTTGGACCGCAATGGCGAGATTCTTGCATCAAACCTCCCTGTGCGCAAAGTTGTAGCTGATGCCTCCCAGATCAAAGACCCAGCGATTGTGGCTGCCCTCGCCTCCCAATTTCTGGGACTGAAAGAGGCTGACGTTCTTAAAAAAATCTCCTCGCAAAAAAAATACATCGTCCTCAAGAAGGAGGTGCCTGAAGACATCTATGTCGCCCTCGAAGCGGCCATGCAAAAGGCCAAGGTGCGCGGAGTCACATTTGAGCAGGATGCCATTCGAATTTATCCCAATGGCGAAACGCTCGGGCACGTCCTCGGATTCTTGAACGACGAAGGAAAAGGGGTTCAAGGAATCGAGTTGACGATGAACAGCCTCCTTGCAGGCAATGACGGCCATCGCTTCATTGAACGCGATCGAACAGGCAAGGAAATCATGCTTTACAGAGGCACCGAACAGGAACCTGTTCATGGCAAAAATATCCGCCTCTCGATCGACATGACCCTTCAATCCATCCTCGAAGAGGAGATTGATAAAACATTTGAAGAATTTAAACCCGAGACGGTGACTGGCATCATGCTGGACCCCAAAACAGGTGAAGTTTTGGCCATGGTCAATCGACCTTGCTTCAACCCCAACGAACCTGGCAAGGCCGAGCCCGAGCAAATGAAGAACCGAGCCATCATTGATATGGTGGAACCTGGATCCACATTTAAAATTGTCGTCGCTGCTGGAGCACTGAATGAAGGCACTGTGAATGAAAAGAGCAGTATTTTTTGTGAAAACGGTCGCTTTTCCTATGCTGGAAAAATCCTGAAAGATCACCACGGCTATGGGGATATGAATGTCCATGAGATTCTGGTCAAATCATCGAATATTGGCTCCGCTAAGTTGGCCCTCCTCATGGGCGGGGACAAATACTACGAATATGTGCGACGCTTTGGGTTCGGCGAACGCCATGGCATTGAGCTACCAGGAGAAATCGCAGGTCTCGTTCATCCGCCCGCACGCTGGGACAAACTCACGATCACACGCATGCCCATGGGGCATTCTGTCGCCGTAACACCGCTCCAGATCACGATGGGCATGTCCGTCATTGCTAATGGGGGGCGCCTCATGGCGCCGCATGTTATTAAGTCAGTCGAAGACATTGATGGGACAAAAATCCTTAAAAAGACACCCAAGGTCGTTCGCGAAGTGATTCCCGAAAAAACCGCCCGCTTCATTACCAACGCGCTCGTTGGAGTAACCCAAATCGGTGGAACAGCAACCTATGCACGAGTAAGTGGCTTTGAGGTCGCTGGAAAGACAGGTACAGCCCAAAAGGTCAGTTCCAAGGGCGGCTATGCAGCCGGAAAATATGTCGTCTCCTTTGTCGGATTCATGCCTGCGGAAGATCCACGTTTTGTTTGTTTGATCATGGTGGATGATGCCAAAACCGCTTCTAATTTGAATTACGGCGGACTCGTTGCCGCCCCCGTCTTTTCGCGCGTCGCCGAAAAGGCCGCCCGCCACCTCGACCTCACCCCGACACTTCCCCCAATCCCTTTGCAAGACACGCCTATGGCTAAAGTCGAAACATTGAACGAGGCCACCCACTAAAAAGCCAAATGCGACTCTCTGCCCTTCTCAAATCATCAGGAATCCCACAAGGGCTGGCCGACCCCGAAATCACTTCGCTTTGCTACGACTCGCGTAAAGCCGAAAAGGGATGCCTTTTCTTTGCCCTCCCTGGAAAAAACAGCGACGGAGCGGCATTCGCGTTACAGGCCACTGAAAGGGGCGCCGCTGCCATCGTCGCCGAAAAATCGATCCCTCAGAGCGATTGCCCGTTAGTGGTTGTAGCGAATGCCAGAAAAGCCATGGCCGATATCGCTGCCGAATTCCATAGCCAACCCTCGCTGAGCCTCAAAACGGTGGGCATCACAGGAACGAATGGCAAAACGACCACCGCTTTTCTTGTCAAGCATCTGCTGGATGCAGCTTACATGCGATGCGGTCTGATCGGAACAGTGAAATATATGGTTGGCGACACCGAGGTGCCAGCCCCTCATACCACTCCCGAATCGATCGACCTCCAGTCCCTCATGGAAGCCATGCTCGATAGTGGCAGCCGAGCCGTGGCGATGGAGGTATCCAGCCATGCTCTCGTTCAAGAAAGGGCTAGGGCCATTGAATTTGATGCAGCCGTTTTCACGAATCTCACACAGGATCATCTCGATTACCATGGGTCGATGGATGCCTACTTCGATGCAAAAGCACTTTTGTTCGAATCCCTAGCTCATCAAAAAAACAAAAAAGCGCGCGCCATTATTAATGCAGACGATCGCTTCGGTCAGAAACTCATCGACCAATTTTCAAAGAGGATCAAAATTCTCACTATCGGGCGTGGAGTTCAAGCCGACTACCGCGCCTCCTCCATTCGATACGACCTCAATGGCACAACATTCACCCTCGAAGCACGCGGAAAAAGCTATTTGGTTCGCTTGCCGCTGATCGGGCTTTTCAATGTTTACAACGCCATGGGAGCTATTGCTGCAGCCACGGCCTGCGGGGTGGAATTACGCAACTCCATTGCTGCCCTCGCCTCGGCGCCCCAAGTTCCAGGGCGCTTGGAACGGGTTCCAGCCAAGAGACATTTTCAGGTGTTTGTGGATTACGCCCACACCGATGACGCACTCAAGAATGTGCTAAGCACATTGCAGGAACTCAAACCCTCGCGATTGATCACCGTTTTCGGCTGCGGTGGAGACAGAGATCACAGCAAACGCCCACTCATGGCCGCCGCGGCAGAAGAACTTTCCGATTGGATCATCATGACTTCGGATAATCCCCGCAGCGAAAATCCAGATTTCATTTTGAAAGATATGAAGGCCGGCCTGCGGGGGAAAAGCTACGAAATCATTCCGGATCGCGCCTCCGCCATTCACCATGCCATTCAACTAGCGGAAGCAGGCGACATCGTACTCATTGCCGGTAAGGGCCACGAAAAATATCAGGAATTCAGTGACCGTAAAGTCGCCTTTGATGATGTCGCAATCGCCACGCGCGCAATCAGCGAAAAAAAAGGAGGGGATACAAGAAATGGATAGGATTCCCCTTTCTCAAATCGCTGAAATGGCGGGAGCAAAAATTCTCCAAGGCTCACCGGAGGTGTTGGTGTCATCCCTCAGCAAGGACTCCCGTTCGATCCAACTTGGCGATCTTTATATTGCCCTTCGTGGTGAAAATTTTGATGGCAACGCCTACGCTGCAGATGCCCTAGCAGGTGGGGCTGCGGGCGTTTTAATGGACTCTGCGGAAGCGGCCCATTCGATTCCTTCTCCGCATCCGGTTCTACTTGTAGAGAACGGACTAGCCGCCCTCACAAGAATGGCTGTCGCGTGGCGCTCGAAGCTGAAGCTCAAAGTCGTCGGAATCACCGGTAGCAGCGGAAAAACCAGCACAAAAGATTTCACAGCGGCCGTTATTGGAAGCCGGCTCAAAGTCGTTAAAACGGCGGGCAATCTCAATAATCACATCGGTGTTCCGCTTTCTATCCTGAGCGCCAACAGCGAAGATGATGTCGCTGTATGGGAGGTAGGCATGAACCATCCCGGTGAAATAGCACCACTGGCAGAGCTGATCAAACCCGATTGCGTCATCATTACGAATATTGGCGTCGCTCATATCGAGCACATGAAATCCCGCGATGCGATCGCGCTCGAAAAGGGGATGCTCGCAGAAAGTGTGAATCCAAGTGGGGCAGTGATCCTTGTTAGCGAGGATGACAAAACCGAATCCATCGCGAGACGAAGTCCCGCCAAAGTCATTCGAGTGGGCTTCAACAAAGGCGATCTCGTCGCAGAGTCACTCGAAAGCGACGAAAAAGGGAATAAAATTACAATCACCCAAAAAGGAAAGAAATACGAAGTCTCCATTCCCGTTCATGGATCCCACATGGTTCAGAACGCACTCCTAGCCATTGCTGCGGGGTTGGAGTTAGGCATCCCCCTCCCCTCAGCGATCAAAGCGCTCTCACGGGCCAAGCTGACAAACGGAAGATTGGAACAAAAAAAACTGCGCGGCGTTCTCTACCTCGACGATACATACAATGCGAACCCCGATTCCATGGAAGCCGCTCTCCAAACACTCCGGCAAATCAAAGGCCAAGGTCGCCGCATCGCCGTTCTAGGAAAAATGGGGGAACTTGGTAGCTACGCCGCTGAAGGATACCAAAGAACCGGAACCGCCGCTGGAAAATGGGCTGACATTCTCATCACGGTCGGCAAGGAAGCCTCCGCCATCGCTACATCAGCGAGAAAAGCAGGGCTTGGCCGGATTCATGAAGTCGAGGAGACCTCCGCTGCAGCCCGCATGCTCGAACAACTAGCAAGACCCGGCGACATCGTTCTCGTCAAAGGCAGTCGCTCAGCTCGAATGGAAACCCTCTTTCAACATATCCCAAACTGATGCTTTACTACCTATCTGAGATTTCTACATGGGCCGCGGGCAAAGGGATCGACAACGATATCCTCAAAGCGCTGAATGTGTTTTCCTACATCACGTTTCGTGCCATCTGCGCGGGCATCACCGCTTTTGTTTTGAGCTTGGCCTTCGGCAATCTCGTCATCCGCAAATTGATTTCTTTGAAGTTCGGTCAACCCATCCGCTCCGCCGCCGAAGTCCATAAATTACATGAACTCCACGGAGCGAAAAAAGGCACTCCCACCATGGGTGGAGTTTTGCTGATCGGGACCGTGGTGGTATCCACACTTCTTTGGGCTAAGCCGGAAAATCCTTTTGTCTGGCTCGTTCTCTTCAGCACCGTTTTCATGGGGGGTATCGGCCTATACGATGACTGGCTGAAAGTGAGCAAAAAAAGTTCGGCTGGCATCAGTAGTCGAATGAAGTTTGGGCTTCAATGTCTTCTCGCCGGCATATTCACCCTATTTCTTTTACTGAACCCAAAAGTTTCCGCGATAGCACAACAACTCTACTTCCCCTTCATCAAGGATCCCGTACTCGCGAGCATGGGGTGGTTTAGCTTTATCTTTTTTTTATTGGTTATCGTAGGCACGTCGAATGCAGTCAATCTGACCGACGGACTCGACGGATTGGCCACGGGATGCACCGCGACTGTTGCCGCAACCTATGCCGTGCTTGTCTATGTAGCAGGCAACATCAAGGCGGCCTCTTATCTCCAAATCCCCTACGTGGCTTACTCCGGCGAACTGGCCGTGCTTTGCGTCGCCCTCTTGGGATCCTGCCTAGGTTTCCTTTGGTGGAATGCGCATCCAGCGCGCGTGTTCATGGGGGACACCGGATCACTCGCAATCGGGGGTATGCTCGGATCGGTCGCCATTTGCTGCAAACAGGAATTTCTACTCGTTATCGTCGGAGGGATATTTGTCATCGAGGCGATGTCGGTCATCCTGCAAGTCGCGAGCTTTAAACTCACAGGCCGACGGATTTTCAAAATGTCGCCCATCCATCACCACTTTGAATTGAGTGGATGGAAAGAAAACACCGTGATCGTCCGTTTCTGGATTCTCTCGGTCCTCTTTGCCCTTCTTGGTCTAGCAACACTGAAATTACGTTAACAAAAAATGATTCATAGTGGAAAAAAAGCGGTAGTTCTGGGTCTCGGCCATAGTGGCGAGGCAGCGGCTACGCTTTTGATCGAAGAGGGTGCCCAAGTCACCGTTAGTGAATCAGTCGACTCACCGGCCATTCGGGCCAAAGGTGAGGATCTACAAAAGCGGGGCGCAAATGTACTCATCGGCCCGGAAGCCGATATCGACCCAGCAAACTACGATGTCGCCATTTTGAGTCCAGGAATCGAACCCACCGCTCCCCTAGTTCGAAATGTCGTGGCTAAAGGAATCCCTATCATTGGAGAACTCGAGTTGGCTTTTCAGGAATGCACTTGCCCAGTCGTCGCCATTACAGGCACAAACGGAAAAACAACCACCACCGAACTCTGCACTCATATTCTCCTGCAATGTGGAATCCGAACCATGGCAAGTGGAAATATTGGTCTCCCCTTCGCCAAGGCGGTTAGACAAAGCCAGAACCTTGATGTGATGGTTCTTGAAGTGAGTTCTTTCCAACTCGAAACGGTAAAGTCATTCCATCCGAAAGTGGCGGCTTGGCTCAACTTCAGCCCCAATCATCTCGATCGCTACGCGAGCGCGGATGAATACCGTGATGCAAAACTCCGTATTCTCGAAAACCTCACCGCCGAGGATACCTTGGTCATTAATGCCCAGTCCGTACCGCTATCCACCCCTGCCAAAATAATTACCTTCAGCGCCGTAAAGGATGAAGCAGATTTCACTTTAAAGAACACGACAATCCATTTTCATGGCAACCCAGTCATTGATCAGGAAACTACGCACCTGCACGGCATTCACAACGCCGAAAACATCATGGCGGCACTAGGCATCGGTATAGCCCTGCATATGGATCTCGGAAGCATGGCCTCGGCCGTCGCCAACTACACTCCACCCGTGCACCGATGTGAATTTATCCGCGAGATGGACGGAGTGAAATGGATCAATGACTCCAAGGCCACCAATCTCGACGCCATGCAAATGGCAATCCGATCGCAAACCCGTCCGCTCATCCTCATCGCGGGAGGAAAAGACAAGGGATTTGGGTTCGAGGAAAACAGCGGCCTTGTTCATGATAAATCGCGAGCAGTAATTCTGATCGGAGAAATGAGGCACCGCATAGCCGCATCCTGGCAGCAAACCCAATGCCATCCTGTGGACACACTCGAGGAAGCCGTTTCACTCGCCTCAAAATTGGCACAACCTGGCGATGCGGTTCTCTTTTCTCCAGGCACTTCATCCTTCGACATGTTCCGCAACTATGGGGAACGCGGGAATATTTTCAAATCACTCGTTAAAAAACTAAACCCAAAAAACAACCAATAAATAAATATGCAAATCTGGAAATCCCAACCTGCACCCAAACGCACGACCGGTCGTATTGTACAACGCAAGAAACTCCATGCTCGGGCAGCATCGAAAACCAGTGAAATCGAAGACTACGAGACCGAGAGCGAACCAGGAATGAAGCTTTCACAAGCCTTCTTTGTTGTCCTTGTTCTCCACGTCATTGCCGTGGGCGGCATTTACGGCTTCAGCCAATTCAAAGAACATTCGAAAGCTAAAAGCGCAGCCAAAGCAGAAGCTCTCGCCGCTACCCAAAAAGTCGAAGCAGATACCCTCGCCGCAAAAAATCCACCGGTCGTTGCCGAAAAGCCAGCAACGATCCCGAAGACCTATACAGTGGTCGCCGGTGATACCTTGAAACGCATCGCATCGAAATCGAATACGAGTATTGCTAACATTGAAAAACTCAACGAACTCGCACCTGGAGCGGTTCTTCATGTGGGTCAGGTATTGACAGTGGGAAGTATGCTCAAGACGGCCGAAGCAGAAAAAAAACCAACCGCAGGTAATACAACAGCACCCTTGATCGTCGCGAAGGCTCCACCAGTCAAAGTCACCGAAATCGTTTCAGCCAAGCCCCAACCCAAAACAGAGGCGGCTCCCGAAAAGGATACCGCAACAAAATCCAGCTACATTGTGGCAAAGGGTGACACACCGATTTCAATAGCCAAAAAACTCAAGGTCTCCCAAGAGACGCTCATGAAGGCGAATAACATTGATGATCCCCGCAAACTCAAGATCGGACAAACAATCAAAGTACCTTAATTAGCCGCTTCTCTCTAAGAAATGCAAAGAAACGCGATATATCTCCTGCTATTATCGGTGGCGGGTCTCATTGCATTAGGATTGGTGATGCTTTTCAGCACCAGTGCCTTCGCACGTGACAGCCATGGAGACATGTACTTTTTTGTAAAGCGGCAATGCATGTGGTTATGCATCGCATCCGCAGTAGCTATCGTCTTCGCCTACTTTGATTATCATCTTTGGCAGAAATTCTGGTGGGCATTTTTTGGTTTGGCAGCCTTTCTTCTTATCCTTTGTTTCATCCCTCCGATCGGCATGCGAATCAATGGATCTTCCCGCTGGATCAATATCGGCATGACATTCCAGCCCAGCGAACTCGCCAAGGTGGCATCGCTTTTCTTTCTGGCCTGGTGGTATTCACGAACCGACATCTCTTTTAAAGAATTCAGATCAGGACTCCTTTACCCGATGGGAATTCTGGCATCGCTTATGACTCTCATTCTTCTTGAGATCGACATTGGCAACACCGCGCTCATCGGCGGCACGGCCGTTACCGTTATGTTTGTTGCCGGAGCCTCGTTGCGATGGATGGGAACACTCATTGCCGTAGGCCTAGCTGGCATGGCTTTTCTGGCTTTTAATATATCGGAACGCCACGGGCGCCTGCTGGCATTTATGGAGCCTGAAAAATACGCCCTCGGCGAAGGTCTTCAACAATGGCAAGCCCTCATCGCCTTTGGTTCCGGCGGATTCGGTGGGTTGGGCCTCGGAGAAGGCCGCCAAAAAATGCTCTACCTTCCCTACGCGCACACCGACTTTATTTTTCCGATGGTGGGCGAGGAACTGGGCCTGATATTTACCACTCTCACTGTTGCTGCCTACCTTTGCATCTGTCTGTGTGGAGCACTCGTGGCCATCAATGCAAAAGACCGCTTCGGCATGCTTCTGGGATTCGGATCGGTTGTGATGATCACCCTTCAAGCGGCGGTCAATATTGGTGTCACCACTTCCCTTTTACCTAATAAAGGAATGCCCCTCCCGTTCATTAGCTACGGGGGCTCAAATCTTTGCATCTGCATGCTACTCATCGGGCTGATCGTGAATATCCACCTACAGGGCAAACCGTTCGAATCCCTCTCTGCCCCGACACTACTTCGGCCCCACATTGAACCCCGAGCATGAGCCAACAAAACCCATTTAGAGCAGTCATCGCATGCGGCGGCACTGGCGGGCATTTATTCCCAGGCTTGGCGGTTGCAGAGACTTTGCATGAACGTGGTCATGAGGTTTTACTTTTCGTTTCGGAAAAGGAAATCGATACAACCGCTCTACGTGACCATCCCGAGTTTCGAGCGGAAAAATTGCCTTCGGTAGGATTGCCCAGCAATATCCTATCTCCTGCATTTGTGGGATTTATCCGACGCTTCTGGGAAAGCTACAGCCAGTGCAAAAAGATTTATCGTAAATTCCGACCTTCCGTGGTGCTGGGCATGGGAGGCTTCACTTCGACCGCACCAATCCTGGCTGCGCGATTAAAGGGCCTGCCTTGCTTTGTTCACGAGTCGAATGCTATCCCCGGCCGAGCAAACCGTCTCGCAGCCAAATTCGCCACCTCGGTACTGATAGGGTTTGAAGAAAGTCGTCAGCGGTTCCCTTCTGCTCACTGCATCAATACGGGTACTCCTGTTCGACGAAACCTTGGCCACCCACTCGAAAGGGCAGAGGCAATGAAGGTGTTTGGTCTCGATCCCACACGTCAGACACTTTTAGTCACAGGCGGCAGTCAGGGTGCAAGCGGCATCAACCAACTCCTCTTTAAAAGCGCGCCGCTTCTCTCTGGGTCTGGCATCCAAATCATCCATCTAACAGGAAAAAATGATGACCGCCTTGCTGCGGCGAATTACCAACGGGATAACATTTCCCATTATGTAGCGCCGTTTCATCATCGCATGGAAGAGGCCTATTCAGCCTCGGATCTTGTTATATCACGAGCAGGAGCATCCAGTTTAAGTGAGATTTCTCAGTTCGGACTTCCTTCTATTCTCATCCCCTACCCATTTGCAACGGACGACCATCAGAAAGCCAATGCTGAGATTTACTCCCAAGCCGGAGCCGCAGAATTGGTCGCTGAAAAAGAAGCCAACCCCGAATCCTTCGCCGAGATGGTTACCAATCTCCTGAATGACAGCGCACGCCGGGAAAAAATGTCCGCAACAGCGCGAAAGATCGCCCCCAGCACCGCCGCGTCGAATGTCGCCGATGTGATGGAAAAAGCCGTAAGGGGGGCCACCAAGTGAAAGCGGAAGACCTTCGCGCTGCACTCACTTCAGGCACCCCTCTCCGCATCCACCTGATCGGCGTGGCTGGCTCGGGCATGAGCGGTATTGCCGCGCTCCTTCTCGGACTCGGACATCATGTGAGCGGCTCCGACAAAGTAGATACGATTGAAATCGATCGCCTTCAGAAAAAAGGGCTTAGATTCCACTCCCCTCACTCCGCCGAGTGCGTGAGCGATGCTGAGATTGTCTTGTATTCATCGGCCATCAAAGCTGGCAACCCAGCATTCGACGAAGCTGTCCATCTCGGAATTCCAATGGCCCGGAGGGCGGATTCTCTCGCTGCCATGATGGCGTCCCGCAAGGGGATCGTTGTTTGCGGCATGCATGGAAAAACCACCACTTCTGCGATGGCCGCACATGTCTTGCGCGGAGGTGGTCTTAAGCCATCCCACTACGTTGGCGCGGAAATTCCCATTCTTGGAACCAATGCCAGATGGGATTCCGAGGGGGAATACTTTGTTGCCGAAGGTGACGAGAGTGATGGCACCTTGATTAATTACCATCCCCACCACGCTATCGTTCTCAATATTGAGCCCGAGCACCTTGATTTTTACAAGGATCTGAGCGCAATTGACGCTGTTTATTCCAAATTGACGTCACAGACGAGCGGGAACATTTTTTATTGTGCGGATGATGAAGGTTCGCGCCGAGTTTGCAGTAGCAATCCCCAAGCCATCTCATATGGCCAATCAGAATCCGCCTATTACAGAATCACTGATTTAACGACGGCCCACTTCAAGTCCGAGTTCAATGTGCAGCGTCAGGGCGTCACTCTTGGAAGAATCATCCTCAACATCCCGGGCGTTCACAATGCCGTCAATGCCCTCTCCGTCATTGCGCTGGGATCAGAAATCGGCGTTCCCTTCGAAAAGATGGCCGCTTCCCTTGCCACATTTCGTGGAGCCAAACGCAGATTCGAGGTCATTTATGAATCCGAGAAAAACCTCATTATCGATGATTACGGACACCATCCCACGGAGATCGCCGCGACTCTGGCCACGGCCCGAACCGGCCGACACAAGCGCGTCGTGGCCATATTTCAACCCCATCGCTACACCCGCACACAGGGACTCAAAGAGGAATTCGGACGCGCCTTCGACTTAGCTGACCATGTTTTTGTAGCCGACATTTATCCGGCAAGCGAAAAGCCTATTACAGGCATCTCCGGCCAGACCGTTGTGGACGCGATGATCGCACACGGTCATCCCTCAGCTGTTCATGTTGCTGATTTAAATAAGATCCATCAAGCGGCGGCCAGTGTGCTTGAGGATGGTGACCTAATCATCACTTTGGGTGCAGGCAATATCCATGAGGCTGCGAAACGCCTTGCGAAGGATTTACAAATCAAGTCCCGATTACAGGGGATCATGCGCGAGGGGACGATTCGCCTTTATGAACCCCTATCGAAGCACACAACGATGCGGATAGGCGGACCCGCGCAATACTGGGTGGAGCCCGAGACTGAAGAAGGATTTGCCGATCTTGTTAGTCACTGCTTCGATGAGGACATCCCCTTTATGGTCATGGGGCGCGGATCGAACCTGCTGGTCAGAGATGGAGGCATACCTGGTGTGGTCGCCTATCTTTCACGCGGGGAATTCCAGCTCCATGAAGTGAATGGGGTGGAAATCTCGGCAGGCGTGGGAGTCAAGTTCAAGCAACTCAGCGCACTTGCCCGCAATGCCGATATCGCGGGCTTTGAGTGGATGGAGGGCATTCCAGGAAATCTTGGTGGCGGACTTCGCATGAATGCCGGCGCGATGGGTGTCCAAACGTTCGACCAGATCGTCCGCGTCCGCTACTGCGATCAAGACGGTAATATTTTTGTGAAAACCCCGAAGGAAATGGACGTCCACTATCGCAACGTGCCAACACTTCGTCAGAACTATGCGCTCTCGGCAGTGATGCGCGGACATGCCGGATCGAAATCCGCGATCGATACGGTGATCGCTCAATCAATGGCGAAGCGCCGGCAAAGCCAACCTGTCGCTGCGAGTGCCGGTTGCATCTTTAAGAACCCAGAAAATATTCCTGCTGGAAAATTAATCGAGGAACTGGGATTTAAAAGTTTTGCTGTCGGATCGGCAAGGGTATCTGACATCCATGGTAACTTCATCGTAAACGATGGAGGCGCTACAGCAAAGGATGTGCTGACTCTCATCCACGAAATCCAGATAGCAGCGGAGCGAGACAGAGGTATCTCTCTCGAAACCGAGGTTCAAATCGTGGGAGTGGATTTATGAGACAAATGTATTCCGGAATTTTGAAAGGTAAGTCGGTTGCCCTGCTCAAAGGGGGGCCAGGAAAAGAACGCGAAGTGTCGCTGCGTTCTGGGACTGCTGTCGCAAAGGCCCTCCAGATCTGCGGCGCAAAAGTACACGAAATCGATGTCACTAGCCCAGATTTCGATCTCCCAGATGACACCGAACTCGCATTCAATATCATCCATGGCACTTTCGGTGAAGACGGACAGATTCAGGAAATCCTGAGTCAACGCGGCATCGCCTACACCGGTGAAGGCATCAATGGGAGTCGCGCGGCCTTCGATAAAATCCGAACCAAGGAATGCTTCGACCGTGCCGGCGTCCCCACATCGACTTGGCATTCGATTCGTGTAGGGCAAAGCCCCCGAATGGCCCCCCCCTATGTCGTTAAGGCCCCTCAACAGGGATCCAGTGTCGGAGTCCATATCGTACGTAAGCCTGAGTCTTTAGCTGCGGCGTTGGAGGATTGCTTCAAATATGGAGATGAAGTTCTGGTGGAGGCATTTTTTTCAGGGCGAGAATTAACCGTGGGCATTTTGGGCAACGCCGCGCTGCCAGTGGTCGAAATTGTTCCTAAAGATGGCTTTTACGATTACGACAACAAATACACCAGCGGAGCCTCCGAGTATTTTGTGCCAGCTCCGCTAAGCTCGGAACTTGCGCTCCGCATTCAAGAAACCGCTCTGGCTGCGCACCATGCCCTTGACCTAGAAGTTTATTCTCGCGTGGACATCCTACTCGCGCCAGATGGATCAATGAGTGTTTTGGAAATCAACACCATCCCCGGAATGACAGAGCTGAGCCTCCTTCCCAAAGCGGCAGCCGTGGCTGGACTCGACTACCCTTCCCTCTGCGAGGAAATCGCAGGTCTCTCAATGGCAAAGAAACAAAGATAATGAATATCGGACCGAGAGATGAAGGTGTGAGGAGATCCAGCAGGGGGCGGCAGTTGCTCAATGTCAGGATTCGCGCGACCACCGCACGGCGCAAGCGGCAGGAAATTGCGGCGAAACTATCTCTCTTGGGAATCGTAGTGGCTCTACTCTGTGGAGTGGCTTGGTATGGCACGAACAAGGCCTTGGACAAATTCTTTTATTGCAACCCAGCCTACAACCTTCGCGAACTCAACCTCAAACTGGATGACGTGATCACCGGAGAGGATCTCATAGCCAGAACTGGCATTGAAGTCGGTGAAAATATTTTTAGCATCGATCTGGCAGGCACGGAAAAGTCACTCCGGTCGATTCCTATGGTGGCTGACGTCTTAATCGAGCGCATTCTCCCTTCGACAGTCAAGATCACCCTCACCTCACGAGTTCCGGTGGCTTGGGTTACCTCGGCCTCGGATCCCTCGACGCCATACAATCCAACGAGCATGGAATTGGTCGATGCGAGCGGTTTTCTCATGAAACCCCTTTTGATCACCACATCGCACCATCAGTTACCAGTGATATACGGCGTCAACTCTGCCGAGATCGGAGACCGCGAATCCCTGCATAACGACGATCTCAAGAAGGCTCTCACCCTTCTATCCATCGCTCGCACTTCTGTAGATTCGCTACTCGTGATTCGATCGCTCAATATCAGCAAGGGCTACTGTATCGACGCTATCACCGATCAAAATACACATATCAAATTCGCCTCCGATGATTTTCCCACTCAAATCGAAAAACTCCGACGACTCCTCGAGCATTGCCGCGATACCGGAAGGCAACTCGAATCCGTCAACTTGATGGCAAAGAAAAACACAGCCGTTAAATTTGTAATGGCTTCACTACCCACCACCCCAAAACGCCAGCAGATTTCCGAAAAACCCAAATTCACACAGCAAAAAACGAGAGGAAAGAAAAACTGATGGCACGCGAAAAAATCCATGTCGGCCTAGAAATCGGAACGACGAAAGTTTGTGCTATCGTGGCAGAGTGCCGCAGAGATGGCGAAGTACGGCTGCTTGGTGTTGGCGAAAGCCCATCCAGAGGGGTCCGCAAAGGTGAGATCGTGGATTTTCAGAATGCTTCAAATTGTGTCCACGACGCCCTTTCCGATGCCGAGGAAAGGAGCGATCACGAGATCAAAAGCGTCTGGCTCGCAGTCACAGGTAGCCACATCGAAAGTTCAAACCACCGCCGCTCGGTCACCATTGAGGGCGGGGGCGAGATTACGGAAAAGGAAATCGAAGACATCGCCTCGAAGGACAAAGAGGTCATTCTCCCAAAGGAAAACGATATCCTTCACTCGATCTTACAGCAATATTACGTCGATGGGCGTGATGGAGTCATAGATCCAATAGGGATCGGGGGATCGAAACTGGAGGCCGATTACCACATCATTCATGGTGTCGTCAATCGCATCCAAAGCACCATCCGCTGCGTGCGTAAGATCGGTATCGACGTTGAAGACGTGGTGGTGAACTCCGTGGCGTCCGCCCAGATTATTTTGGATGACCAGAAAAAGGCATCCGGTGTTGTTGTTATTGATATCGGGGGCGGAGTGACGGACTACATCGTTTATCACAACGGCGTTGTTAGACAAAGCGGAGTGATTGCTATCGGGGGTGACCATATTACGAACGACCTCTGCATCGGTCTACGAATTCCGATCACCCGCGCCGAGAAACTCAAAATTGAAGAGGGATCGGCCAGTTTGGAAAACTTTGCAGGCGCTGAAAAGATCACGCTGAAAAACGACACCGGCTTTTCAGGCAAAGAAATCGATCGCAGCATGCTCAACCACATCATCCACTCTCGACTGCACGAACTTTTTGGAATTCTCCGCAACCGGATTCAAGATGTCGTTCCCATCCGACTTCTAGGATCAGGGATCATCCTCACCGGAGGTTGCAGCCTCATTAAGGGAGTCCGCGAGGTGGCGGAAAGCGTGTTCGAAGTGCCGGTTCACTTTGCCCATGCCCAATCCGTCACAGGACCGACATCGGCATTTGATAACCCTCAACTTTCAACCTGCATCGGACTGGTGAAATACGCGCACGCCGTCGATACCGATTATCCTCAGGAATCCTTTTTGAATCGATTCATTAGTTCCATAAGCAGAAAACTCCATTTGATATGATCATCTTCCCGCGATACCTGGCTGGCCAAAGTGAAACGCAATCACTCTTCATTGCCCTAGGAAATGCAGGCATAAACATCATGGATCGCCTAATCGCGCAGGCCAGCTTTCCAATGGAAACACTCGCGATCAATACCGACCAACAATCGATTTCGAATACGCTCGCCTCAAAAAAAATCTCCATGGGACAAATGACCACCCATGGACTAGGAACCGGCGGCGATCCCGAAATTGGTTTGGATGCGGTTAAGGAATCGTCTGGAGAAATCCAGCGAGCCATCGAGGGAAGGAATATCATTTTCATCTGTGCCGGGCTTGGAGGGGGAACGGGATCAGGCGCAACTCCGCTCGTGGCCGAGTTGGCAAAACAAAATGGGGCTCTCGTTATCGCTGTGGTCACATCTCCCTTTTCTTTCGAGGGGCGCCGCCGCGCCCAGCAAGCGGCCACAGCACTCCGTGAAATCACCCGCTTCGCAGATGCCATTCTCCATTTTGAAAATGATCGTATGGCTGAACTGATAGCCCCCCACGCCGAAGTCGGTGAGACATTTTCCGTTTGCGATAGTCTTCTTTTCCGTGCGATTTCAAGCCTCAATCGTATCGTCACCAGTAACGGACCAATACCAGTTTCGCTTCCCGACATGCTTGCCGTACTCCGGCACAGCGAAGATTCCTGCCTATTTGGATGTGGCGATGCCGGCGGCGATGACCGCGTCCGTCACGTGATTGACGCCACTCTTCGAAGCCCCCTATTGGATCGGGGCCGCCTCCTACACGATGCAGGAAGACTCCTTGTCCATATTTCCGGCCCTCCCTCTTTAAGCATGGAAGAGGTATCTGAAATCATGAAAGAGATCTCCAAGAATCTTTCCGCATCGGCCATGCTCAACCTAGGCGTCAGTGTATCACAAGATCCCTACTCACCCCTTTCAGTCGCAATCATCGGCCGATGTGGTGAAGAGAAACGTGCCACACCACAAATTAAAGCCACCACGGATCTCTCGTATCTCACACAGCCTTCGCCAACACCTCAACCCGCCAGCAAACCGCAACAAACCGAGGTTCCTTTTTTCGAGGTGCCTGTTGCACACGCCGCCCATCCGACAGAAAAGCCGCCCACTCAAAAAGTCGAACAACCCTTGCTGCCGTTGGATCCCGTCACGCGCGGACGATTTGATAAGATCGAACCAACTATCGTCGAGGGCGAGGACTTGGACGTACCGACCTTCCTAAGGTTGAAACTGAAAAAGTAAGCGCTTTTTTTTCGATGGGCAAACCCCCACTCGAACTAAAAAAGTGCTTTTGATTTGCCACTCGACCAAAGCGACCGAATCTTTCTGAGGAATGAATCAGGTTAAAGACACAGGCAGGGCTACTGTTCGGATTGGGTATGATGGCAGGGTTTACAAACAATTTCGTGGCCCCTTGGCACAAGAACGCTTTACCAACGAGGTTCGTGTTCTGCGTTACCTTGAGGAAAAAAAATGCCCCTTCGTCCCACGGCTTTTAGAAAGTGATCCCGAGCAGCTAAAAATAATCACCTCGAACTGCGGTGCCCGAGTCGAACACATGGATTCCGAGCGATTGATCGAACTTTTTAAGGAACTCCAGGAATACGGAGTTCGTCACGACGATGCGGAATTGCGCAATGTCACCTACCGCCAAACCGATGGACGCTTTTGCCTGATCGATTTTGAATTCTCAACGATTCTTGAGGAGTCTCCCAGCGAATGAAACCAGACGCCTCCGCCTATCATTTGATTTGGTCAGGGCACACGGACTGCGGAAAAGTTCGGAAAAATAACGAAGATTCCTTTCTTGGGCTGGCTGTGGACTCGACCGGCGTTCACCATCTTGGCAAAATCGGTGAGGCCGACTCCGGAACCAGTGATTATATTTTTGCCGTGAGCGACGGAATGGGTGGCGCCATGGCGGGCGAATTTGCGAGCAAGATTGCCGTGGAAAAAATCACCGGACTCATTCCTAGATTATTCCGCCACAATGCATCCGGCTTTGAGATCGGGTTCAGCGATGTCCTCCAGGAACTCTTCGCAGAAATTCACAAGGCCCTCTTGTATTTGGGCTCATGCTACGAGGAATGCCATGGCATGGGAGCCACACTGAGCCTGTGTTGGTTCACGCCCGGATGGGTCTATTTCGCACATATCGGTGACAGTCGCATCTACCTTCTACCTGCCTCCGGTGGAATCAAACAGGTTTCGGAAGATGACACCTATGTCGGTTGGCTCTACCGAAATGGTCAGATCAACGAAAGAGAGGCCAAAACCCACCCTCGACGTAACGTTTTGCAGAAAGCACTCGGAGGCGGCCATCAATTCGTAGACCCTCAGGTGGGCGCCATCAGCATCGAACCAGGCGACCGATTTCTGCTCTGCACGGACGGCGTTACAGATGGCCTATACAACTCCCACCTCGAAGAGATCCTCAATACTCACTCCGAGGAACCTGCCCGCCAACTCGTCATGTCTGCTGTAGATTATTCAGGACGGGATAATACGACCGCGCTCATCGTCGAAGTGCAATCACCTCGCTGATGGGCAAAAAAACCGCACTAGAAAAGCGCGCTTAAGCTTTTTTGAGCGCCTCGGTCTCGAGAACCTCGCGACGAACACTCTTTCCGCGAAGTTTGGAGGCCCAAAGCACGACTGGCGAAGCCACATAAACAGAGGAATAGGTGCCGACGAGAATACCAACAAGGATCGCAAACGAGAAGTCACGCAGGACCGTTCCGCCGAAGAAATAAAGGGCTCCCACAGACAGAAGAGTCGTTCCTCCAGTCAGCAAGGTACGACCGAGCGTCTCGTTAATGCTGATATTCATGAGGGTCTGAATTGAGCCCCTTTCTCCATTCTTGAGGCCTTCACGAATGCGATCGAATACGACAATCGTGTCGTTGATCGAATAACCCGCAATCGTAAGAATGGCGCCCACCATAACTAGCGACAACTCACCACCAATGAGTGAGAAGACGCCGATAGTGATAATGATATCGTGAAGCAAGGCCACCACCGCTCCGAGCGCGAAGGAAAACTCAAACTGCAACGTGACATACAAAAAGATGCCGACCATGCCTAGACCCAAGGCAATCATTGCGGACTTCGCAAATTCCATGCCGATCTGCGGTCCAACCGTATCTTGACCGATGGAAACCAATCCGCGATCTGGGAATGCGGTCTCGAGCTGCTTGAGCAACGCACCCGAAGTTCCTTGAGCGCTACGGAAGGTGAGGACTTCCTTGATCCCCTCTCGCTGAAATTGAATGACGACACCGGGATCATTGATCGCAGAACGAGCCTCAGGAACAGTGACCGGCTTGGAGGAATCGACGATCAAAAGATCGCCGCCGCGAAAATCAATGCCGAAGTTTTTCTCCCCACGAATGGCAAAGATCCCAATCGATCCCCCAATCATCAGGATAGAAAAAACCAGTGCCAATTTGCGCTTGCCTAAGAAGTCAAATTTTTTGTCCGTGACAAGGTTGAGCATGCGCAGGGATTTGAGTCCACCCTTCTCCACCAACCAACGGAAAGCCGTTCTCGTAAAGAGAAGCGCGGAGAACATCGAGGCAATGATGCCAAGCGTAAGCGTCACTGCAAATCCCTTCACCGATCCGCTCGCCTGCCAGAACAGGATCAACGCGGTAATGAGTGTCGTCGCATTGGCGTCAAAAATGGCGCTGAAAGCTTTTTCATAGGCGCCAGCCAGAGCGGTTGGAAGCGACTTTCCCGCCGCCATCTCCTCGCGCAAACGCTCAAAAATGAGCACATTTGCATCCACCGCCATACCAATAGTCAAAATAATTCCCGCAATACCCGGTAGAGTAAGCGTGAAGTTGAACATCGCCATCGCTCCAAGCAAGAGGGCGATATTGATCAAAAGCCCCACGATCGCGACCAACCCAGCAAATCGATAGTAAAGAAACGTAAAGGCCATCACCAGAGTGAGGCCGGAAACACCTGCCAGAACGCCGCTACGAATCGAATCTGAACCCAGCGTGGGTGACACACTCCGCGTTTCCTCGATTTGAACAGGCACACGAAGCGGATTCTCTAGGGCGCTCGCGAGTTCGCGGGCTTCCTTATCGCTGAAATGACCCGTGATTTGGGCACGCCCACCGAAATGATCGGTCTGGAGGACCGGCGCCGAGATCACTTCGCCATCGAGGAGGATCGCCATCTGGCGACCTTTATTCTGTCGCGCAACTTCGTCAAAAATTTTGGCCCCCTCCGCATTGAGCTCAAGCGAAACTCCATACCCCTGTTGATCAAAATAAGCGAAGGCCTTTGTTACATACTCCCCCGTCATCGCTGCACGGCGCTTCACGAGAATCTGAGACTCTTCCTTGGACTCCTTTGATGACTTGTAGGACTTGAGGACGTATGAGGGATCCATCACTTCCTCACCGGACTGGATTCGCTGGACATGAGACGCACCACCATCATCGACAATAGCAAACTCTAGCTTAGCCACACGCTGGAGTTGAGACTTGGCCTCCTCGATTTGCTTCGCATCCAATCCCGCGATCTGAACCAAGATCCGATCTTTCCCTTGAGGCGTAATGACGGGCTCACTCACTCCATATTGGTCAATCCGCTTACGAATGACTTCCACTGCTTGCTCGAGCAAGTCGGGGGTGATGCCATTTTCGGTCTGCGGGACAAGACGAATCAGGAAAGATGTGCCACCCTGCAAATCCAAGCCGAGGCGGATTTTCTTGGTGGGCGGGATGATTTGCTCCACACAGAACGCCGTTAATAACAGCGTCAGAATCAAACCCAGCCACCGTTTACGAGAAGACAGATCACTGGCAAAATACCAACCGAAAAGAACCAGTAAAAGCAGTCCAAAAGCGAATGTGAGAGCAGGCGTCATCTTGTAGTATTATTTGAGGCGACTCTGCGGTCACCGGGATTTCTGGAAAATTAGGCAGCAGGTGTATCAGAGGCCTTAAGCACAACTGCGACGGCGGCGCGGTCAAACTCGACCTTCACGTTGTCAGCGATTTTAATAATGAGTGTATTGTCCTTCACATTCGCGACGACTCCGTGGATTCCAGCATTCGTGACGACTTGATCACCGGTTTTGATGGATTCAACAAGTTTGGAATGTGCCTTTGCTTTCTTTTGCTGTGGTCGGATGAGGAGGAAGTAAAAAATAACAAAAATAAATACCAGCGGTGCCATCGAGATGAGTGGGTTCGGTTGCTCGGCCGGCGCTGCTTGTGCAAGGAATAATAATGTCGCAAATTTCATATAAGAGACGAGCAGGATATAAAAGCTATCCCCCTTGGCAAGAGCGATTGACTGCATGGCGCAGAAATACCCTCCACACTTTCGCTCCTTTCTTTTACTCCCAGAGATGTGTAGTGAGATGGGGAAATGAAGGGGAAAAAAGTAAACCTCACTGACCGCAAGATGGCCGCTGTTGTCGGAATCGTCGATTCAGCGGAAGCCGTCAGCGCCGCGAAACGTCTTCCACAAGGCGGAGTGGATTACTTGGAATGGCGCGCCGATTTTCTCGGAGAAAAGATCCCAAAATCCCATATCCCGTGGATCATTACCGCCCGCCACCCGCTCGAGGGCGGCAAAAACGCGCTTACACAAGCACGAAGGCGTGAAATTCTGCTGAGCCTCCTTCCATCGGCTGCACTCGTGGATATCGAAGTACGATCGCTGGCCGGCCTCAAAGACGTTGCCGCTTGCGCTCAGAGCAACGGCATCGGGATCATTGCCTCATTTCACGACTTTGAAAAAACACCCGCCACATCGCGTCTGCGAGATGTCATCCGTCGAGCGAAAGACGCCGGTGCAAGCGTGGTAAAAATCGCGACGCGCACCACCACGCCGAAGGATGTGTCGCGTCTTCTGGATCTTTGGAATGCCACCCCATTGCCTCTCGCGATCATGGGCATGGGCCCGCTAGGAATGAGTTCGCGACTCCTATTCGCAAATTGTGGATCGGCCCTCAACTACGGATGGCTGCACAGTCCAAACGTTCCTGGCCAGTGGTCAGCAGCCGAACTCCGTACCCTGATCACAAAAATCGGCGTTGACAAATAACCACAAAGCATCGAAATAAAGGGCTTCTCCAGCCCGTTCCGGCTGGGAATAAAATGGTGGTCGTAGCTCAATGGCAGAGCTCCAGGTTGTGGTCCTGGTTGTTGCGGGTTCGAGTCCCGTCGATCACCCCATTTCTCTCTTTTCCTCCGAGCCTTGAATTATTCGCGTGATCGCTCCTCGGGTTTCTGTTTTTTTAATGGTCAATTCATGGCCAGCACATTTGGAACTTTATTTCGCATCTCGACCTGGGGCGAGTCACATGGCGGCGGCGTAGGCGTGGTGATCGATGGTTGCCCACCTCGACTGCCCCTCTCCGAAGCGGACATTCAACCTGACCTCGACCGCCGCAGGCCCGGCCAAAGCGATATCGTCACGCCTCGCAAGGAGGAAGACACCTGCAAGATTCTCTCTGGGGTTTTTCGTGGGGTCACACTCGGCACGCCAATTTCTATTTTTGTTCCTAATACGGATGCGAGGCCGGAAGCCTACAGCGAAATGGAAACCCACTTTCGCCCGTCGCATGCCGACTTCACTTACCAGAGTAAATATGGCGTTCGCAACTGGGAGGGCGGCGGACGTTCCTCCGCGCGCGAAACAATCGGTCGCGTCGCCGCGGCCGCTGTCGCAAAAAAAATTCTCACCACCCTTTATCCCGGCCTTGAAATCCTCGCTTGGGTATCCCGTATCCATGATATCGAAGCCAACGTGCATGCGGGCACTGTGACCTCCGCTGCGATCGAATCGAATGCCGTGCGCTGCCCGGATTCGGATGCAGCCGAAAAAATGATCGCCCGTATCAAACAAGTCCGCAGCGAGGGCAATAGCGTGGGTGGTCTCATCGATGCCACGGTGCGAGGAATGCCCGTCGGTCTCGGCGAACCGGTTTTCGACCGCTTGGAAGCCGATTTGGGAAAAGGTATGCTCAGTCTTCCTGCCACGAAGGGATTTGAAATGGGATCCGGATTTGCAGGCACCCTACTCACAGGTGCGGAACACAACGACGCCTACGAAATCCGGGATGGCGTAGTGCATACGACAAGCAACCGCTCGGGAGGCGTGCAGGGTGGAATCAGCAATGGCGAACCCCTCCTCTTCCGTGTGGCATTCAAGCCGACGGCCACCATTTCCCGCCCGCAATCGACCGTTACCATCGAGGGCAAGGAATCCACTCTCGCCGCAAGAGGCCGCCACGATCCCTGCGTACTCCCTCGCGCTGTTCCAATGGTCGAGGCGATGACAGCCCTCGTGCTCTGCGACCATGCGCTGCGTCAGCGCGCGCAGGACATCCTGCCACGTTAATACATGGGCTCAGCGTCCCCATTTTGGCAGAATGCCCTTCTTTACGGAGCGAGTCTTTTTTTGCTCTGGGAAATCTACGGCGGTTGGCGTCGGGGCGTCATCCGCTCAGGGCTGCACTTTGGCGCCTTTGTGTTATCCGGTTTTCTCGGTATAATGGTTGGGCAGGCGATCGCCGCCGTTGTGGCTATCGTGATGCCTGGGGTGTCCTTTTTTGCAGGCCTTGGCGTCGGGTTGGCCGTAACGCTCATTGTGCTCGCGATCTGCCTTTTCCTAAGCGCGATTTTATTTAAGAGAACTTATCAGCAACCGCCCGGCTTTGTGCGAACCATGTTCGGATTAGGTGGAGCTTTTTTTGGACTTCTCACTGGAGTATTTATTTTGTGGGGGACGGTTTCTCTCGTTCGAGCCGCAGGTGCGCTCGCGCAATCGAGCATGGCAGGACAAAAGCCAAAAGATGCTCCGGCCCTCGCTCAAGGGCTAGCCACACTCAAAGAGTCCTTGGAAATGGGCTCTATCGGAGCGGTTGTCAAATCCGTGGATATCCTCCCGAATGAGGCCTACGACCACATTGTTCGACTCAGCAAGTTGACCGCTGATCCCAATGCAATGGTGCGATTTTTGGACTATCCGGGCGTAATGAAAATCGTCGCCCATCCTCGCATCCAAGCGATCTTGCAGGATCCGGAGCTCGTCGCAGCCTCGCAAAAGAAAGATTACGCCGCTCTTTTACGAAATCCCACCCTGATGCATGCGGTCAGCGACCCCTCGCTACAGAAGCTCGTCATGGGCCTCGACCTGCAAAAAGCGCTCGATTACGCCATGCCTCCCGATCAAAGTCCCACCACTTCTAAATCCAAACCATGACTGATTACATCACCACCATCGGCCTCGAGGTTCACGTTCAACTCAAGACGCGTAGCAAAATGTTTTGTTCCTGCGCCGTGGAATATGGAGCCGAGCCGAATACCAATGTTTGTCCGGTCTGCATGGGCATGCCCGGCGCTTTGCCTGTGATGAACGAGGAGGCCCTCAAGCTCACTGCTCTAGCCGGTCTGATGCTCGGATGTGAAATCGGGCCGGTCTGCAAATTCGACCGCAAGAATTATTTCTACCCCGACATGCCGAAGAACTATCAGATCAGCCAATATGATATGCCACTCTGCCTTGGCGGCATCGTTCCCCTTCATGATCTCGCATATCCGAAGGACGTTCAGAAATCTATCGGTACACCGAATAAAAGCATGCACCTCGTTCGCATCCATCTCGAAGAAGATGTGGCCAAGAGTTTCCATATGGAAACGTCAACCGGTATCGACTACAACCGCGCTGGCACACCACTGATGGAAATCGTGGGAGAACCTGACATCTCCACTCCCGAGGAAGCCTTCGCATACTTGACCGTCCTCCAGCAGGTGATGATCTACGGCGGCATCAGTGACGCCGACATGGAGAAAGGCCAACTCCGCTGCGATGTGAATGTCTCGGTCCGCCCGGTCGGCACCGATAAATACGGCACCAAGATTGAAATCAAAAACCTGAACTCGATCTCCGGAGTTCGTCGGGCCTTGATTTTTGAGATTCCACGCCAGGTTGAAATCCTTCGCAATGGAGGAACCCTGCAACAGGAAACCCGCCGCTGGGATGACGCTCGCGGCGAGACCACCCTCATGCGCATCAAAGAAAGCGCGCACGATTACCGCTACTTCCCCGATCCCGATCTCCTTCCTGTCAAAACCGCCTCCATCGTCGAAGCCGCCCGCCTCCGCAAGCCGGAGTTGCCGTGGGAAAAGCGAACCCGCTTTGTGAGCGATTTCGGCGTGAGTGACTACGATGCCTCAGTCCTGGCGAACGACCTCGCACTGGCATCCTATTTTGAAACCGCCGCGCGCGGTGCAAAGAAGCCAAAAAATGTCGCCAACTGGATCATCAATGATCTTCTGAGCGCCATGTCGGCGACCTCGGTCAGCATCTCGGATTGCCCGATCGCACCCTTTTCTCTCGATGAACTGGTGAACCTTATTGACGCTGGCTCGATCAACTCGAAGCAAGGCAAGGAAGTCTTTGCAGAGATGTTCTCAACCGGCAAATCCGCCACGGTCATCGTCGAGGAAAAAGGTCTCAAACAAGAGAGTGACAGCGGCGCCATCGAGGCTTTCGTCGATGAAGTCATCGCTGCGAATCCAGGTCC